>OY970217.1:3525000-3614371 GCA_963713965.1 uncultured Chloroflexia bacterium | reverse complement strand
GGTAGCCCACCGCACAGGCCGTGTTCCGGCGATCAACAAAGATGGGGACGGCCCGGCCGGAAACCACGTCGTTGACCGGAAAGAGCCCACGCGCCTGGTACTCGCGCAAGACTGCCATGTTCCGCTCCCGCTCCGCGGCAAGGCGTTGCTGCCCGGCTTCGCGTTCTTCCGCCGCCCCCATGAAACGCCTTGCGAGGCCTCCAAACGGGCCAACGCCGTGCGGAGGCTTGCGGTTCGGTATCGCGTCGCAAGATGCGCAAGACATCGTCGAAGTGCGCCCGGAGCGGTGGTGGTGGGCCCGGGGCGACTGTTGGGCCGCGCGCTCCCGCAGGAGATAGGCACTCTGCAAATTCTCGCCATCCGGGTGGGTGGTGCAATGAACTGACAGCAATGGATTCCCTTGCCCCGTTGAGGCCAGGGTCACGAGCAGTGCGACCGAGGTTAGTAGGAAAAAGCCAACCCGCTGAGGCTTCCTGAATGTGCATCCGCAACCGGTGTTCTGAAGTCCGGCGCCGTTGGTCGTTTGGTCTGTCTTCATCGTTACTTTAGTTTAGCGTTGATCTGTCTCACCTATCCAATGCGCCGCTTGGGGCGGCTTTGGGCCAAAAAAGTGAAAAATCCTTTCGATGCGGAAAGTCTTTGAAGGACTGGGGTTTAGGCTGCGAGCGTAAGGACACCCCGGTCCAAACCGGCACTAATTCTCGCCGTGGTCTCCCTCGATCAACGCCTTGGCCTCGGCGTGAACAGCCAGAAAAACATCTCCTCGCTCAGAGACAATATGGTGGAGTTGAATTTGCGATTAAGCGGTTCGGGTTCCAACAGTGCCTCACCGGCGCGCAAGCTTTCGCGAGCTTCCTCAGTGCGTCCCATTTGCCGCAAGGCCATTGAGCGCAACAGCAGGGACGGGCCTTTGATGTTGTGATGTGGATCCGAGATCGATTGCGACAACGCCTCGATGGTTCCGGGAAAGTCGCCGTCCCGGTATCGGGCGAGGCCAAGACAGAGATCGAACCAGCCTTGATCTGGCCAACCCCGGCTCAGGGTCCAGGCTTGCTCGGACAATCCCACGGCCCGGCGCAGCAGTTCCGGGTCGGAAGCCGGAAGAACGAGGTAGGCTTTGGCCGAGCGCTCGGCCGTCACCGCTTTATCGGTTTCAACGCGCTCGGCGTAGTCCAATAACAAGCGACAGAAGGCGGTATGTTCATTGGTCTGGCCTGTCCAGACCAGGGAAAAGGCCAATCGCAGTGAGCCGAGCGTATTCGTGGGCTCCCACTGAGCCACTCGCTGCTTCGCGTTCGCAAATCATCCGTTTCGCCGGAAAAGGTGGGTGCACCGTCCCAGTATCTCAGGGTTCCATTTCCACCGGCCGACACAATGGTGGCGCCATCGGGGCTCCAGGCCAGCCCCCAAATACCCTCTTGTTGTGAGTCCTGTTGAAGCAGATAGGTTCCACTCAAGACATCCCAGATGACCATCCGGCCCGATTGATCCCCTGAGACGATTCGTTTTCCATCCGGACTGAACGCCAGGGCCCAAACCGTCTGGGCGTGGGCGTTTTCCAACCGTTTCGACAACTCGCCCGTTTCAGTGTTCCAGAGATAAACGTTGTGATCGGCGCATCCAGCAGCTACCGATTGCCGCCGGGACTGAAGCGAACCGATACCATTTGGTCTTCTCCTTGAAGCACGTGTAACGGGCGTCCCGACTCAACCTCCCACAACCGCACGGTTTCGTCGCCGTCCGCCGAGGCCAGGATCGAGCTGTCGGGATTGAAGGCGACACTATAAGTGGAAAAGCCATATTGGGCGTGCCCGGCTAGTTCATGGAGCAATTGACCGGTTTGCACGTTCCAAATCCGCACCAAATGCTCGCGGCCGGAGGCCGCGACATAACGTCCATTGGGACTGAACGCGCCGCCTTGAAGAGACTCCTTGGCCCCGTCAAAAGAGCGGATCAGACTGCCATTGCTCGTGTCCAAAGTTGGCGCGCCCCTTTGTCGCCACCGCTGAGAAGCTGGAGTCCATCCGGGCTGAAGGCCAGGGATCGCCCGTCCTTCGCAGAAATGGTGTGGAGCAACTCGTGAGTCGCCGCATTCCAAATTTTGACGCTGCGATCACGGCCGCCTGAGGCGAGCAGACGGCCATCGGGGCTGTAGGCGACGGACCATGCGGTTTGCTCGTGGGCGGGAAGCGTCTTGGGTTTTCCCGCCTGCAAATCCCAGACGTAGGTTTCACTGAGGCTGTGAGCATAAAATGCCGCGAGCCATTTGTTTTGGGGACCAAAGCCCAGTTGCCAGCATTGCCCGGGGGCTGTGAAGGCGAGAATCCGCTTTTCCGTTGCCACCTCCAAACGCCTACCTCCTTGGCACCGCCAGCAGCCAGCAAAGTCCCATCGGAACTGAATGCCAAAGCCGTAATTTGTGAACTGATCGGCGAAAGGGTTTTAGTTCTTCGGCCGGTTTGGGCATCCCAGAAGACAATGGAGTTGGTTGGCCCGGTCGTCACGAGCCAACGGCCGTCGGGGCTGAACCGGGCGTATTTGATGGCCATGTCGTCGGCCTGTAGGGTTAAGACGGGGTTACCGGTCCTGGTGCTCCAGACCGAAAATTGGTTGGTATCTTTCGAATAAGCATGGAAACCGCACACGATCTTCTGTCCGTCCGGACTGAAACTAACGCCGTGAAGGCCCTGGTCAAACGGCCCCCACTGCCGTTGCAGGGTTCCGTGGGCAACATCCCATAGCTTGAGGGTCCCATCCCAACCGGCGGAGCCCAGGAGTTCACCATTCGGGCTAAAGGCCAAGCCATCGATCCGGTCTGAATGAGCAGCGACCGACCAGAGTTCACGACCGGTGGCATCCCAGAGTCGGAGGGTGCCGTCAGGCTGTCCACCGGCGAATCGTTGCTCGTTGGGCGACATGGCCGCCACGCAAAGTGGTGCATCATTCTGCAACAATGTGGCCGGTGAATGGCCGGTCATGGGATCCCAAATCTGAATCCGTTTATGCACCTGATCCGCTCCGATCATAACCAGCTTCCCATCATTCCTTGGAAGCGCGTCAAAGGCCGCCGGAAGAACGGTGCGCAGAGGAATGGTTCGACGCAGATAATTCCACTCCCAGTGACGGAGGTCGGCTTCACACGCCTCCAGTTCACCGAGCGCGCCATCAAATTTTTGGTCCGCTATGGCAATGGCCGCTCTGGCCAGGAGATCGCGGTAGATATTGACCGTAATTGGACAGTTTGGTCGGCGGCCACCTTTCTCGCCGCCTCGGCCTCATTCCTCTGCTTCTCTGCTTCGAGGCGTTCACGGTCCGCTTCCACGCGCAGCAGTGTCTGCTCCTCCTTGGCGTGGGTGGCGCGGCGTGCTTGCCACAAGCTGAATACCGTGGCGAGTAACAGGAGCACCCCAAGAGCTCCCACCCATCGTGCGAACCTGCGGTTGCGTTGGTAAAACTTGGTGAGTTGATAAACCAGCGTCGGGGCAACCGCCGTCACCGGCTCGTGGTTCAAATGGCGTTTCAAATCGGCGGCCAGGCCATTGGCCGTCTCGTAACGCCGCTGGCGGTCCTTTTCCAGCGCCTTCATCACGATCCAGTCCAGATCTGAGGCGATTGCGGATTGCGAATTGCGGGCTGCGGATTGGGTGATTCCCTTTGCGCGCGATTCCGCCAACGTTTGACTGAGTTTGGTGCTCGGGCGTAATGGCTCCTTGGTCTTGATGATTTGCCGCATGCCATCCAGACCAGCGCTCATCAGTTCCTTTGAGTCGAACGGCGGGCCGCCGGTCAGCAATTCGTAAAGCAGCACGCCCAATGAATAAATGTCGCTGCGAGTGTCGATGTCCAATCCGCTGAACTCCGCCTGTTCCGGGCTCATGTAGGCCGGCGTGCCGATGAACTGTTGGAACTCGGTGAACAGCGTTTTCTCGGTCAACTCCTGCTGCGTGGCCTTGGCAATCCCGAAATCAATCACCTTCGGCACCGGCACCCCATCGTGCAGCGTCACCAGGATATTGGATGGCTTGATGTCCCGGTGGATGATCCCTTTTTGATGCGCGTGCTGGACGGCGGAGCAGACTTTGATGAACAGCTTCAGTCGGTCAGTGGTGGACAGATTGTGGTCGTCGCAGTACTTCGTGATGGGAATGCCCTTCACCAGTTCCATCACGAAGAAAGGCCGCCCCGTTTCGGTGGCGCCCGCATCGAACACCTTGGCGATATTGTGATGATCCATCAGCGCCAACGCCTGGCGTTCCGCCTCGAACCGGGCCACCACCTGCTTGGTGTCCATGCCCAGCTTGATGATCTTGAGCGCCACCCGCCGTTTGACCGGCTCCCGCTGCTCGGCCATATAGACCACCCCAAAACCACCCTCGCCAATTTGCTGGAGCAGTTTGTAACGCCCGATGACCGAACCCGGCCCCTCGGCAATGGGCACCGGCGGCACAACGACCAGCGTTTGCTCGGGCGTGCCGGGCAAGAAATCTGTCGCCGTCTCATTGGCCCTGAGCAAGGCTTGAATCCGTTGCCGCAAGGTCGCATCGCCGTCACAAGCCTGTTCCAATGTACGCGGCGCGTTCCTCCGGCGACTGGAGGTCCAACGCCGCTTCAAAGATTTCTTTTTCGCGATTAGGGTTCGGCATTGCTCTGGGACCATCATCATGATGGCTGCACTGGGTTCACGCAACTGTTCTTGGTGGTTGGGTCAACCAAGTTGAAGATTCTTTTCAAGGCACATTAACCTCCACCCGATAGAATTGTCCCGCGCTTTCTTCCGCATCGGTCAAAGTAAGGACACCTCCGTTGCCTGGGATGCCTTGCGCGCCGGGAACAGGAGTCCAATGGGGGGGATGAAGCGTCGTGGTGCGCAGCAGGGTGTAGGTGCGGTTGGCGGAACTGGGGAAGGAGATCATCGCTGGGGAATGCTTGGTGATAGATACAATCTGCAAACGAGAATCAGCATTGGTCGGATCGGTGTCGGCCAGCCATTCTTCGAAGGTGTTGAAGCGATCCCGATCCGGGTTGGCCCAAGCCACTTGAGGATCTGAGGCGTCCAGCCCATGCTCAGTGAGCCAATCCTGGGGAATCAGCGCTTGGGCATTGAATTCGTAAGCGCCCATGTCGAAGGCAGCAATGCCATCGCCATTGCCGTCAAGCGGACGGGGGTTGCCGTCGAGGTCGGTGGTGAGAGTGGCACTGAGATCGGTGCCGGCATCAATGCCGGGCGAACCGTAGCGCAGATGAAGATCGCTCCAGCCGTTGGTGTTCACGAAGAGCGGCGCGTCGAGATGTTGCCCACTCCGTCCGTGGGCAGCGGGGTGGTGCAGGAATAATCGAGAGCGCAGGTCAGGTGATTTGGGCCTGACGACGCCTTGTTGAAATACACGATGCAGTTCGTAAGTGTGCTTGCATTTGCGCCGCCGCCCAGATGCGCCGAATTGCCGGTCACTGTGCAGTTGTTGAGAATACCCTCGTTGACACCTCCGCCATATCTCCCGGCCACATTCTCCGTCAGCGTGCAGTTGTAGAGCGTGCTAAACAAGACTCCAGCGCCATTGTATGAGGCCGAATTGCCCGTGATCCTGCAATGATAGAGAGAACCGTTCCGGACTCCGCCGCCTGAGACTATGGCGGAACAGCCTGTGATCACGCAGTTGGTCAAAACCGCCGAATATTCGCACCAGGCGCCTCCTCCACTCTCGTCTGTGGTTTCCGTGCCATACTGGGTATGGCCGTCCCTCAGCGTAAACCCGCTCAAACAGGAATCCGCCCCCAAATACACACAGCGGACGCCGTATGTTCCTTGAATCACGGTTACTTCAGGCCCATTGACACTTTCCACGCGAATCGGTTTGTCCACGACCAACCGCGTGGTCAGTGTCGTCTTCACGGGCCGTCCGCCCGTGGCATAGACCCCGTTGGTGACCAGGACCAGGTCGCCGGGTTTGGCGGCATCCACCGCATCTTGGATGTGTGCTCGCCGCAGTGGACCACGATCCATAAGGCGGCGTCGGATTGGCGCCGGCAGCGTCCACGTAATGGATGCTTGCCTCCGCCACTTGCACCCACGCGGTGGCCGTTACTCCGTCGGGATAGCTCTGGTTATACGCCCGTAAGATTACCGGATAGGTTCCCGGCTCCGACCAGGAGCGGCTGGTGTAAACCTCGTCGTTGACCACCTGCCCCTGGCCAAGATACCAGAGACTGGCGGTGGTGCGCCCGTTGATATGGGCGGTGAAGTCCACCTTGAAACCCGTTGACACATTGGTGAAGGACGCTGAAATCGCTACGCTCAATGGTCCCGACACCGAACCGGCCACATACTCGTCGCAGCCAATGGAAGGCGACGAAGCCCATGGCTCACCGTCAATGTCCGTGCCGATGGAACTGTCCGCGCGGCCGGCGCCAATGCAGGGTGAATGGGCGCTCAAGTGCGAGGTGCTGGCCAGCCGCGGGTCCAGGTTAATGTTGCCGGTTCCATTGGGCGGCAGTGGGGTGGTGCAACAATGGTCGAAGCGCAAGGGCTCGGGGCCACCGTAGTTGGCGCCAAAGGGCGCGGAGTTGAAATAGATGATGCAATTGGTGATCGTGCCATTCCACACCCCGCCTCCCCACTTGGCTGAGTTATGAGTTACCGTGCAGTTTTGCAGCGTGGCGGCAGTCACGCCACCTCCATACAATTCGGCAGAGTTGCCGGCCACCACACAATTGTAAAGCGCGCCCTTATACACTCCGCCGCCGGACGAGGTGGCCGAGTTGCCGGTAACGGTGCAGTTGTAAAGCGTGGCGAGCAGCACACCGCCACCGGAGCCAGCGGAATTGTCTGCTATCGTACAGTCGTAATAAGTGCCATACCGGGCTCCGCCCCCACCGCTGGAGGAATTGCCAATGATCACACAGTTGGTCAAACTGGCGGAATCGTCGCACGATGCCCCCCCACCTCCCGACGCCGCGTAACCGTTGGTCAGGGTAAATCCACTCAACAGAGCATTGGCGGCCAGAGAAACACAGCGAACGGAGCCGAGGCCATCAATGATTGTGTGGCTGGGTCCGTTAACACTTTGCACGATGATCGCCGGGTCAATCTTGACTCGATTGCCAGCGCTTCCGCCTGTGGCATACACCCCGTTGGTGACCATTACCGTATCGCCGGTTGCCGCTGGCATCCACTGCGTCCTGAATGGAATGGGCTGCCGAGTCCCAGCTTGCATAGGGCGGCGCATGATTCGGGCTGTCCGCCCAGACGTAGAGATTGGTAGGTACGTGGAGGGTGGTGAATGCCTGGTCCGTACCGGCTGCCATGCCAACATGGTTGGAGACCATTAGTCGAAAGTGATACTCCGTATTAGGCGACAATCCGGTAATCGGCGTTCGGACCGTGACCGTGGTTCCCATGCTGGCCAACCGGACGGGAATAGTTCGCCGCGAATAGTCGAGCGTGGTACCCCACTCAAACCAGGCATAGCAATCGGCCGCATTAGCGTGCGCCGTACCATTGAGCTTGGCGCTGGTGGTTGTGATTTCCGAAGCCGGCGAAGTCTCGACCACGGCCAACACGGGAGTGGTAAACGTATAGTCCTTGCCCATCGTCACCACACCCAGGGTGTTTGAAGTCACGAGTCGGTAGTAATAGGTGGTGGCAGGAGTGAGAGCGGAGATTTCGGTGCGGATGGTGGCAGCGGTTTGGGTAGGGCCAATGTTCGCAGTCAATGTCTGGTTCCCATAGTTCGTGGTCAGCCCCCACTCAAACCAGGCCATGGTAGCAAAACCCTTAGGTTCCACAATGGCCTGCACCAGGACGCGGTCTGCCGTCAACACCTCCACCCACGGCAATCCGGGAATGCCCTGCGGCATATATTCGAATGCTCCGATGTCAATGCGACCGTTCAGAACGCGGGGAAAACCCTCCCCGCGCTGATCGGTGTCTGGCGGACCGGTGAAGGCCGGATCCCCGGCGTCAATGGCCGGGGAACCGGGAAGCGGCGGCATGGTCTGGGTCGGGCCGCCGTAGTCGCCGAGCGGAGCGAGCAGCGGATCGCCGGACGTGAGGCTGTGGGAGATCGTGGTGTTCGAGCCATCGTCGTGGATATTGGGCCCGGAGTAAGCGGCCGAATTCTGGGCCACGATGGAGTTGGTGAGGGACAACGTGCCGTGCGAAGTGTTCAGATCCCGCCGCCACTGCCGCCGGCCGAGTTGTTGGCCAGTGTGGAGTCGGAGATAGTCAACGTGCCGTCGGAGTCGTTCAAGATCCCGCCGCCGCCGCTGTCGCCGGCCGAGTTGTTGGCCAGCGTGGAGTTGATGATCGTCAGCGTGCCGACGCGGATGTAGATCCCGTTGGTGTAGATCAAGCCGCCGTTGAAGATCCCGCCGCCGTAGCCTCCCACATTATTGGCCAGCGTGGAGTTGATGATCGTCAGTGTGCCGCTGTTGTAGATCCCGCCGCCGGCGCTGCTGGCCGAATTGTTGGCCAGCGTGGAATTCTGGAGGGTCAGCGTGCCGCCGTAGCTGTTGTAGATCCCGCCGCCGTCACTGTCGGCCGTGTTGTTGGCCAGCGTGGAGTTGGTGATGATCAGCGTGGCGCCACTGTCGAGCAGGATGGCGCCGCCGTTGCCTGCCGCCCGCCCGTGGGTGAGGGTGAGTCCGGCCAGTTGGTTCGTGGTGCCGCTGGCAAATTCGAAAATGCGGTTGGTGGTCACCGTGCCGTTGCCGTCAATGGTGATGTTCAGACCGGCGGCGTCAATGGTGAGACTCCTGTGCACCGCGAGCTGTCCGTTGGTGAGGGTGATGGTGGAGTTTGTAAGGGCCGGACTGAACGTAATGCGGCTGCCGTTCGGAGCAATTGCAACCGCCTCGCGCAGGGAAACGCCATCATTGGTCAGCCCGTTGAGGGTGTCGCCGGTCGAGGTGACGATGGTAAAATCGTCGGGGGAAACGGCATAGTCCGTTTCCACCGCGCCGATGTCCACATGCTTGCCGGCGACGCGGGGAAAACCGGAGCCGCGCTGGTCGGTGGCGAGAAAGTTGGCCACGGAATCATCACCCGCGTCAATGGCCGGGGAGCCGGGCAGCGGTGGCATCGTCAGAGTGGGACCGCCATAATCGCCGAGCGGCGCCAGGACCGGATCGCCGTCGGTCAGGTTGGAGCCGAACTCATTCTGAATGTCACCGAAAACGTTTGGACCGTTACCGTCCGCGTTGTTGCCCGCCACAATCGAGTTCTCCAGAGTCAGGGGGCCGTCGTTGTAGATCCCGCCACCGTCGTAGTAGGCGGAATTGTCCGAGACCGTGCAGGAGGTCAGCGTCAGAGCGCCGTAGTTCTCGATGCCACCGCCGTAGCCACCGCCGAAGTAGGCGGAATTGCCCGAGGTGGAATTGCCCGAAACCGTGCAGGAGGTCAGCGTCAGATCTCCTTCGTTTTCAATTCCGCCGCCAGCGCCGGCGTAATTACCCGAAACCGTGCAGGAGGTCAGCGTCAGAGTGCCGTAGTTGAGGATGCCACCGCCGTCGCCAAAGGTAGGAGCGGAATTGCCCGAAACCGTGCAGGAGGTCAGCGTGAGGGTGCCGTCGTCGTTTAGAATTCCGCCACCAACAGCGCCAGCGGAATTACCCGAAACCGTGCAGGAGGTCAGTGTCAAGTCGCCGGAGTTATAGATGCCGCCGCCAGCGAAGGCGGAATTACCCGAAACCGTGCAGGAGGTCAGTGTCAAGTCGCCGGAGTTCTTGATGCCGCCACCCCAGGCCGAGCCTGCATGGCCATCCGAGCCTGCATGGCCATTCATGATGGTGAGATTCGTCATCGCAACGTTCGCGAACTGATTGATCTGAAACACGCGTGAGTTCGCATTCCCCGAGATCCGTATCCCACTGACCAGGCCCGAGGCATCAAGGATCACGCTGTTTGAAATGATAATCTGGCCGCTGGTCAGCGTGATGGTCTGGCCGGATAGATTCGTGGCAAAGACCACCGTGTTGGTGGACCCTGCGGCCGCAATTGCTTTGCGCAGCGTGCCCGGCCCGGAGTCGGCGCTGTTGGTCACCGTGATGGTGGCGGCAGAAGCCGTCCAAATGGTGAGAAAGGTCATGATGCACGCCGCCCAAAGCTGCGGTCCCATACCCCTTGTGACCACGGTAGCGGCCGACGTGAGGAGGCTCTGATTTCCAAAATGTTTCGTTTTCATAATTATGCTCTTTCACTATCCAATGCGCCGCTTTTGTCCGGTTTGGGCCAAGAAAACGAAAGAAATTTGGTTGATGCGGAAAACTGCTGAATGACATGGGTTTAGGCTGCAAGCGTAAGGACAACCCGGCAGAAATCAGCACTTATCCGGATATTCACACCCGCGGCGCCGGGTTGGGGAACCCGGCCTACAGGGATATGGGATAGGAGCTGAGTCTTGTAGGCCGTGTGCCCTCACACGGCGGGGTGTGAAATTTCCAGGCTAATTCTCGCCGTGGTCTCCCTCAATCAGCGCCTCGGCCTCGGCGTGAAGCAGCCAGAAGAAAACGGTATCGTGTTGGGTGAGGACGACTTCATTCAATTCGCCAGCCGGGGGTGGCCGTTTCATGATCAGTTCACCAGCATCGTAGGCCGATCGGGCTTCTTCAAACCGATTCATGCGATGCAAGGCCATGGCTTGGATCATCAGTGACGGCCCCACGGTCCATGCCTCAGAAGCCGTCACCAAGTGGGACAGGATTTCCAGCGCCCCCGCGTAGTTCGTCTGCCGATAGCGAGCCAGGGCCAGACACATCTGGAACCACGGCCGGTCTTCGGTGTCCTGACCTTGCGCCCAGGCTCTTTCAGCCAACGCCACCGCCTGCTCCAGCAGTTCAGGATCGGAACCACGAATCAGGTACGACTTGGCGGCGCGCTCTGGCGAGCTGTTTGTGTTGTTGTTTGCGTAGGTCAGCACTTTTGTGCAGAAGGCTTCGTATTCATTGGTCTGCCCGGTCCAGGCCAGGGCAAAGGCCAACTGCATCGAGCTGATGTCATCCTGTGGCTTCCACTGAGCCAGTCGTTGTTTGAGAACATTCGCAGGCCCCGGCTTCTTAGGAACGTCAAACGTTCCTTGCCAGAATCTCAGCGTCCCATCCCCACCGGAGGTGACGATCGTCCGGGCGTCCGGACTCCACGCCAATCCCCAGATCGCGGATTGGCCGCAGTCCAATTTCAGCAGAGGATTACCGGTGACGCTGTCCCAGATGACGAGCAGGCCGGACTCGTCGCCAGAAGCGATCCGTTTACCGTCCGGACTGTAGGCCAGCGCCCAAACCGAATGGAGGTTGCCGCCCCGAAGTGGCTTCAGTAACGCACCGGTGTCGCAATTCCACCGATAAACGGCCAGGTCCTCCGTTCCCCAAAGGGCTAGGTCCCCCGTTCCCGCCGCCACCGTCTTTCCATCCGGACTGAACACGACGGATGTCAACTGTGCATTACCCCGAAGGACACGCAACGTCCGGCCGGTTTTCACATCCCATAGTCGCACGGTGTTATCACTGTCGGCCGAGGCAAGCATGGCACTGTCGGGGCTGAAGGCAACACTGTAGGTTGAATCGCCGCTTGCTATGTGGCCCACGAGTTCATGCAGCAGTGTCCCGGTTTGAGCATCCCATATTCGCACCACATGCTCGCGTCCCGCTGCAGCGACGTATTGCCCGTCCGGACTCAGCGTGCCTCCGTGGAGATAGTCTTTCGCACCTTGGAAGGAACGAACGATCTTGCCGGTGTCGGCGCCCCAAAATCGGATGACGCCTTCTTTTCCGCCGGTGAGCAAGAGTTTTCCATTCGGGCTGAACGCGAGAAATCTTCCGTCATCCACCGGAATCGCGCGGGCCAACTCATGGGTGGCGGCATCCCAGAGCTTCACCGTGAGGTCTCGGCTCCCCGAGGCGACGTGCCGGCCATCGGGACTGAACGCGACGGACCACACCGTGGCATCATGAGCAGGAACAACCATCGGCTCTCCCGCCTTCAAATCCCAAACGCGAGTCACGCGGTCCTCACCTTCCAGCCTGAAATAACAGGCAAGCCACCGATTCTTTCCATCGAACCCAAGCTGCAAGCGCCGCTGTGGCGAATTCACGAAGAACACCTCGCTTCCCGTGGCCGTTTTCCAAACGTATATCCCATTATCGCTTCCCACTGCCACGAGGGTGCCGTCGGAATTGAATGCGAGGGCTGCGATCACCCCCAGGTTCCCCGATAGGGTGCGCACCGGTTCGCCGGTGTGCGCATCCCAGAGGGTTACCGTATCGGTGAGTGCCGATGTCGCGATCCATCGGCCATCCGGGCTGAAGCGGGCGAGTGAAAACGTCAATGCTTCTTTCTGAAGCGTCAGAACCGGTTCACCAGTGACGGCACTCAAAACCGCCAGGTGGTTCGTGCCCGGCGAACCGCGATTGAAGCCAAACACTATTCGCTCGCCGTCCGGACTGAAACTGACGCCGCGGAGAGACGGTTGATACGGTCCCCATTGGCGCCGAAGAGTTCCGTCGGCCGCATTCCACAGTTTGACGGTTCCATCCCAACTGCACGAGGCCAAGGTCGTTCCATCTGGGCTGAACGCCAGGCCATCCACGCGGTTCGTGTGGGCCTGAACCGTCCACAATTGTCGGCCCGATGCGTCCCAGAGCACTATGGCTCCGTTCGTCGCATCCAGGTATCCGGCCGCCAGTCGCTGCTCGTCGGAAGAGATTGCCAGGACGCCGAGTGCCTCGTTGTTCTCAATCCACGTTCGAAGCTCTTTTCCCGAAGTGGGATCCCAGACTTTGATCAGCCGGTTTTCTTCACCCAAGCCAATCATGGCGAGGTTGCCGTCGCGCAGAAAGACCGGTTGCTGTGTCGCCGGGAGAATGGAGCGCAACGGAATCCTGCCGTTGACGTAACTCCACTCCCAGTGATGAAGCGCAGGGTCGCAGGCATCCAATTCAGTGTGAGCCGTTTCAAAGTCTCCGCGACTATTTGCGGCCAACGCTCTTTCCAAGTGATCGCGGTAAATGCGAATACTCAACCGGTCCGCCTGATCCGCAGCCACCTTCCTTGCAGCTTCTGCCTCATTTCTTTGCTTCTCCGCCTCCACCCGGTCTCTATCCGACTCAACGCGCAGGCGAGCTTGCTCGCGTTCCGCCCGGCTTGCCCGCACCGCCTGCCAGGTGCTGACCAGCACACCTGCCAGGAGAACCATGATGATTGCCGCCGTCGCCGCAAAGCCGACTTTGTGCCGCCGAACGGTCTTCTGAAACTCATACAGGCGGCTCGGTGGCCGGGCCAACACTGGTTCATTGTCCAAGTAACGCTTCAAATCCGCCGCCAGACCATTCGCGGTCTCGTAACGCCGCGCCCGGTCCTTCTCCAGCGCCTTCATTACGATCCAATCGAGGTCCGACGGGATCGGGGAGCGCACGCGCCCTCGCGTGCCGCGTTCGACGCCCTCGTCGAACGCATGTTCGTGCTTCGCTCTGTTCGCGTGCTCGTCAGCCTCCGAGCCAACCGGCGAGGGCGCCGGTTGGGAACACGCGGGGACGCGTGTGCTCCCCCTCGTCTTCCTGATCCTCGTCGAGGGACGGTCCGGGTCTTTCTCGCGGATGATGCGGCGCATCTCGTCCAAGCCCACGCTCAACAGTTCCTTCGTCTCGAACGGCGGGCTGCCGGTGAGCAACTCGTAGAGCAACACCCCCAGGCTGTAGATGTCGCTGCGCGTGTCAATGTCCAGCCCGCTCATCGTCGCCTGTTCCGGGCTCATGTAGGCCGGGGTGCCGATGAACTGCCGGAACTCGGTGAACAGAGTCTTCTCAGTCAATTCCTGCTGCGTAGCCTTGGCGATGCCGAAGTCAATTACCTTCGGCACCGGCACCCCATCATGCAGCGTCACCAGGATGTTGGACGGCTTGATGTCCCGGTGAATGATCCCTTTTTGGTGGGCGTGTTGGACGGCCGAGCAAACCTTAATGAAAAGCTTCACGCGGTCGGTGACGGAAAGATTGTTGGTCATCGCAATACTTCGTGATGGGAATGCCCTTGACCAGTTCCATGACGAAATATGGCCGCCCCGTTTCAGTAGCGCCCGCATCGAACACCTTGGCGATATTGTGATGATCCATCAGCGCCAACGCCTGGCGCTCCGCCTCGAACCGGGCAACCACCTGTTTGGTGTCCATGCCGAGCTTGATGATCTTGAGCGCCACCCGCCGTTTGACCGGCTCCCGCTGCTCGGCCATATAGACCACCCCAAATCCACCCTCGCCAATTTGCTGCAGCAGCTTGTAACGGCCAATCACCGAGCCCGGCCCCTCGGCGATGGGCACCGGCGGCGCAACGACCAGCGTTTGTTCGGGCGTGCCGGGCAGGAAATCCGGCCGCCGTCTCATTGGCCTTGAGCAAGGCCTCAAGCCGTTGCCGCAAGGTCGCATCGCCGGCACAAGCCTGTTCCGGATGAAAGCGGCCCGTTCCTCCGGCGACTCGATGTCCAGCGCCTGCTCGAAGATCTCCTTTTCGCGATTGGGCTCCGGCATGATTCAGGAGCATTGGGGTTTGCCCGAGAACAGTATATGAATATCGCCACGGTTGTCTAAGCCTACTTGCAACCTATTCACGGGGTGTCCAAGTGCACTCCAAGCTGCACCAGGCGATCGCCTTCAAGGATGCAATTCAGGTTCCGCGTGGCGAATGTCAGATTTTCGTCCGCGCGCTTTGAATCCTTGACCCCCGTGGGCTCCCCAAAAGCCTGAATCAGCTCGGCCCGCGTTGCCCCAATACCAATGCCCTCCGCGGTGGTGCCTTTGAATCCTTTCCGGCAATGGACGCTGGCAATGATCCCTTGCTTGTCGAACAGGACTCGAAGACCTAATTGGGGATAGCGCCAGGTCCGGTTGCCCTCGCGTTCGGGCTTGCCCACGGCGGCTTCGACTTGGGATTGGCTCATGCCTTTGCGCAATGGGCCGACGCCGGCATTGGGCTCGATCAGCAGGGACGGTTTTGGTTTTGGCGTCGTGCTTTGCTGCGAGCAGCTTGGGACGGTCACCGTGATGGCTAACAGCAAGGCAGCCAGGGGAGCTTGATTTTGAGTGATTTCATGATGTGCGTTGGTTGATTGGATTTCCAGTCGTTTCTTTCCAATGCGCCGTTTGGGCCGGATTTGGGCCAAAGAAAATGAAGAAAGTTTTGGAGGCTGAAGGTGGAACGGGGTGCCCGTTGGTAAGGACGCGTTCCACCCGCGTCCCACTATTCCCCTCAAGACGGACTATCACCCGAAAGCGTCAAAAGGGATATCGCGAAGCGATTGGAGGTTCCCAGGTCTCATTTCTTACATTGGCGGTCGCCCGTGGAGAGGAGTGAGGAACGCAGTGGAGTGCGTCCTTACCGTCTTACAACTGGTTCCTGATCTCCTCGTACAACCACGAGCGGGCATAGGCCCAAGTGCGTTTGGCGGTGCGTTCGGGCAGGTTGATCAATTCGGCAGCGTCCACATTAGACAAACCGGCGAAAAAGCGCAGCCGGATCAGTTCAGCGCCCACCGGATCCACTTGGTTGAGTTTCTCCAGCGCCTCGTTGACCAGCAGCAGGGTCTGGTCATCGACAGTGATCGGCCAAGTCGAGATTGTCAACGTTGAGCTTTTGCAGACCTCCGCCGTGCTTCTGGCGCAGGCGCCGTCGGGCACGTTCAATGAGAATGCGCCGCATGGATTCCGCCGCCGCACTGAAAAAATGGCGGCGGTTCTGCCAGGGATGGTTCCCCTGCCCGACCAAGCGTACCCAGGCTTCATGGACGAGCGCGGTGGGCTGGAGCGTGTGACCGGGTGGTTCATTGGCCATCCGGGCCGCGGCGAGCCGGCGGAGTTCCTCATACACCAGCGGCAACAACTCGTCGGCCGCCTTTGGTTCGCCCCGTTCGATGTCTTGCAGGATTTGAGTCACATCCGGCATTGCCGCGCCAGTGAAGCACAATATGTCAACCTTGTCGATTCTTTGTGAATCGCAAAGCCGCAGTACGCCGCTTCCGCGCTCGAAGGCAGCATGTCCTCCCCAACTGACCCAACAAGCAGGGTTGCTCTTGGGGAAGAAGAACAACGCGTGTCATGAACGAACTCAATCCGATCCGATAATTGAAATCCGAGATCCGAAATAAACCCGAAGCTCAAAATGCGAATTGCTCCAGCGCAACGGAGTTTTGCCAGGCAGGTCAACCGAAGCTCTGCTTTCGGGAATTGGCTTTCGAGTTTCTTTCGGTTTTCTAACTTTGGATTTCGGATTTGCCGCCCGTCGTTTGATTGTCTCCGGCAAATATAGCTTCGATAGTTTCCGCCAATTGATCGGTGGTGCGCAGGATGTCGCGGTCTTTGCGCAGTTGCACAAACAACCGTTCCAGCGATTTGCGGTGGTCTTTGGAAGGCGCGGGCAGGAGGCGGTCGGGATCCTCGGTGAGCGCCAATTCCCCGCGCATCGCATGGGTGCGGTGGGACACCAGGTAGTGATGGTACCTGGCGCGATTGAACACTACGTGGGGGAAATTTACGTTTTTGGTCGGACCGGCGACGATGCGTTTGCCACCGAGGGTGATATGCATGACTTTAACCGAAACCAGCCGGTTGGCGCCGAACCAACCCACGGTGGCGCCGGCTCCCGCTCCAATCAACGTGCCCGCCAAAAACGACGCGCCGCCGAGATGCGCATCCACCAAGGCGCCCGCGGCGGCCCCGCCCATGGCCCCGGTGGCAGCCAGTTCGCGCCGACTAAGACCAAACAGCAGCCAGGTCTTTTCGGCGAACAAATCCGTGTCGAGCAAAGGCAGCGCTTCTTCGTGCCGTTCGAGGTGACGGTGACTGTACAGTTGCTCGACCTCATCACGGCAGCGTTGTTCCCGGCGGCGGAGTCCCTCGCGAAACTCGGATGCAATCTCCGGTTTCGCGGCCAGCACATCGGCACTGGCTGGTAGCTTCCTTTCAATTTTGTAGGCCAGCATCTGGCCCAGGCATTCCGCAATCGCACGCGCGGCCAGACGGCGTTTCCGCTGGCGATCATGCTCCAGGCTCAGGACCGCGCGTTCGAGCGGAGCCCGCCATTCATCCTGCAATTGACCGAACGCGCGCAGCAGTTCCGTGCGCTTGTGAAAATCCGCCATGACCGCGTTGAACACGCGCACAACTTTGAAAAACTGGCCCAATGCCGCTCGCCATTGTTCGAGGTGGTCAGCAGGACCGATGGGATTGACCAACGCCAGGCTCGGCTGGCCGGTCCAACGCAGGATTTCCATCTCCGGTTCGTATTCCTCGCCGTAGGGCACGGAGCCATCCACCACGTATAGAATGCCGGCGCCCTCGATGATCGGTTGTAGCAACTCGCATTCGTCGGGGAAACGATCCTGTCCACGATGGGCTTCGACGAAGTGGCGCACAACCTCGGTGTGGCGGTCGGCGGTGGTTTCGTGTTGCCTCATCCATTGCAGAGCGCGCCGGGCACGTTGAAAGCCGGGTGTGTCCACCAGGGAATAGAGTTCCTGGCCATCGACCGTCATCGGATACCGCCGGCAATGCGAGGTGGTGCCGGCTTCCGGACCAATGCGCACCGAGTCATCCGCCGCCAACGTGGCGACGATGCTGGACTTGCCCTTGTTCGGATGTCCCACCACGGCAAACACCGGCACGCTCACAACGGGCCTCCTTTACTCCATGGCCGCACCACCAGCGCCGCGTCGCCGAGAGCGCGCAGACGCTTTTGCCATTGGACGGCGTCGAGGTCGCGCGGGGGAACCAATTGACCGGTGTCATCCATTCCTGCGGGCACCACCAAGATCAACCGTCGCTCGCCGACGGTCTGGCGGAGGTCGCGGACAAAATCGGTGAACTCCAATACCGGCGGTTCCCAACCTTTGACGAACAATGCCAGCCCGGTGTCGGACGGCGCAGCTCCCAGCGCGGCGATGGTTTGCCCGTCATCGTCGAGGGACGCCCGGCCGCCGGCGTGATGCACACTCAGAATCTCGCGTTGCCAGGCCTGATGAACGCAATCCTGCAAAGCTTCATCCGGCAGGTCCAGTCCGCCCCAATTGACCAGGCAAAGTCGGGCGACTTCGAGCGCGGTCGCGTTGGGCTCTACTGGGCGACCAGCCGGCGCTTCCGCATCTTGCCCATCGCCTCCGGTTGCCTGAGTGATGACCAGTTCACTGGTTAACCGATCCAATACAACCGTGACTCCGGGCGCCTCGACCAATGCATGATTCACACATCGCCGAAATCGCCAACCGGCCACAGTCAGCAACCACAGCCGCGGCACAAATCCGTACGTCACCATGCACGCGACCAGGAACGGCCACCATTCGCCCCACCGGGTCGGATTGCCGCTGTGGGGGACGCCTGCCTGCCGGTAATAAAGCGTTTCGCGCACCAGTTCCAAGGACGGCACCGCCGATTGGGTCGTCCAGGCCCAGGGCGTGGCGAGGACTTGTGTCAAATGGTGGACTTTCTCGACGTTCGGCTCCAACGTGGTGCTCCAGGAAAACGCCAAATCGGAAAACGTGATGAGATACAGGCAACCCGCCAGCGCGCCCACGTTGAAGGCAACGGCAAAAGTTTGCGCCGCGAACACAATGGCCCATTTCTGCACCCGGCCGAATTGCTGGCGGTGCGGACTGCTGTGTTGAATCAATTCAGTTAGCCGCTCCCGCAATTCGCGCGGCAACAACCGAAAGGCCAGCCGCGTGAATTGCCCCGGTGAAAGCCAGGCGAGCGCCTCTTGCACGGCGACCACCCCGGGAAGATGGCGGGTCAGCCGGTGCGGCAGGATTACGATTCCCAGGAGCGCCAGCAGGAGTAATTGCACGCCCACAAACACGGCGAGTACAGTTGACGAGGTTGACCGGTTGCGTCCCGTTGTAATGAAAAACTGTCGCCGCTGCGCTCCAGCCTACCACCAATCCCAGAATCACCAGCGCCAGGATCGACACGCGGTAAGCGGTGCCCACGGAGCGGCCCGGCAGCGGATGTCCCGCGTCACGCAACGCCTCGAGCCAACTCAGCAGCAGCGAGCGCCGGTCCGGGTTGGCGGTGTGCAACGCGCCGGCCAACGCCCGGTCGCGCCGGTGCAATTCCACGTCCGTCCGCCCGGTGTCTCGCTGCAATTGCACCGCGAGATCCACCAGGTAACCCAACCGGGATTGTCGAGGCGTGGGCGAACTCATGTCGTGCCCGAGTGTTGCCGACCAAAGCCGAACTGGCAAGGTAGGACAGCGCGTCCCGCCGGTCCCGAAGATCCGCAAGGCGTTCACAGCGTATTGCGTGTCTCCGGTAGAAATGGATGTTGTTTGGGCCATTCGGGCCAGGTGGGATGCAGTCCTGTCAGTGCTCAATGGGCAAGGGACTTCTCGGGCCGCCCGAATGGATTGGCGTGAGCAACGCAGAATGGCTTTCAAAGGTCGCGCAGCGTTTGGAGTGCGTGGAGCTTGCTCCCGCTTTCGATGGGAGTGTTCCTTACAAAAACGATACGACGCCCGCAGAAATCTGAATGCCTTTCTCGATGCAAAAGCGCCGGCAAGCCGGGCGCACTCCAAACGCTGGCGCGAGGAACTGGGGCTGAACTAGTATGGTGGCTGATTCCTACGACTGTCAGGATTGTTCATGGTCGCCGGGGGCTTGATCGGTTCATTGGCCTTTTTGGATCACTGATGTGAATTCGGATGTTGTTTGGCCATTCGGGACAGGCGGGACGCGCTGTCCTACTGGCGCAGTAATGCCTTCCGCTTTGCCGGCGGTTTTCGTATAGTTCAGCGAAGAACAATTGATCGCATGAAATGCACGACCTTTACCTGGGGAACGTCAGTGATTTCGCTGGCAGCCTTTGTCCTGTTGCCTTGGCCCGCGGTTTCCGCGGAAACACCTGCCGCCCCTCGATCCGAAGCGAATTTTGCGCGAGTGCCGGGCGTGGTGGTTGACCACTGGCCGGCGTCGTCCGGCATTTACGTCGGCTCGCCCAGTCTGGCCGTTTTGCCCAATGGCGACTATGTGGCTTCGCACGATCAGTTCGGACCCAACAGCACGGAGCAGCAGCGCGCGGTTACCCAGGTATTCCGTTCCCGTGATCACGGACGCACTTGGGAGACAATATCGACCATCGACGGCCAGTTCTGGTCCACGCTGTTTGTCCATCGCGATGCGCTTTACATGATTGGCCCGGACAAGCATCACGGCAATGCGATCATTCGCCGTTCGACGGACGGCGGGCAAACCTGGACCTCACCGACCAATTCGCGGAGCGGGTTGCTTCGTGACAACGGCCAATACCATTGCGCGCCCATGCCGGTGATCCAGCACGCGGGCCGGTTATGGCGCGGCATGGAACGGCGCGATCCGCCGCAAGGATGGGGCATCACTTATTGCGCGGGCATGTTGTCCGTCCCGGTGGACGCTGATCTGCTCGATGCCGCCAATTGGACTTTCAGCAATTTCCTGCCCAGCAAGCGCCAATGGCTCGACGGCCAATTCGGCGGGTGGCTCGAAGGCAATGCCGTGGTCACGCGCAATGGAGACGTTGTGGATATTCTGCGCGTGGAAACGCCCAGTTGCCCCGAAAAGGCCGCGATCAGTACAGATCAGTGCTGATGGCAAAACGGCTTCGTTCGATCCGCAAACTGGGTTCATTGATTTCCCTGGTGGCGCGAAAAAGTTCTCCATTCGTTACGATGCCAAAAGCGATCGCTATTGGTCGCTGGCGACCATCGTCCCGGAGCGGCATCAGGACGCCGGGCGACCGGGCGGCATCCGGAATACATTGGCGTTGGTGGCGTCGCGCGATCTGACCAACTGGGCGGTGCGTTGTGTCCTGCTCTATCACCCGGACATTGCGAAGCACGGATTTCAGTATGTCGCCTGGCAGTTCGACGGTGACGACCTGATCGCGGCCTGTCGCACGGCTTATGACGATGGATTGGGCGGCGCGCACAATAATCACGACGCGAACTTTTTGACGTTCCATCGGTTCGCAAACTTCCGCCAACTCACCATGGCCGATTCGGTGCCGATGCCGGAATTGCCTTCCACCAAATACAACCTGGGCGATTTGATCATCACGGGACGAGGTTTTGATATGGCGCGGTTGGACCATGGCGAGAAGGCGTTTTCGAACCGTAACTACGTTTGGGAGAACGTGCCGCAATCCTATCGGGGCTGGCAATACACGCGCACCGGCGGCGGCGAACCCGCAACCATTAAAGTCCGTGCCCAACGCGACGTTACGCTCCGCATGGCGACGGCTATGGCGCGGTCTGGTGCGGATCTGAATGGCTGGACAAAGACCGAGGACACCTTTAGCTACACGGACCGCAACCGCACCAGCTTGAGTGTCTTTACTCGTGAGCTGAAAGCCGGCGAGAAAATCACAATTCCGCAACGCGGTTGGACTGGTTGTTTGGTGATGGTGAACGTGGCGAAGTGAAAATAAGCGCATGCTTGGCTTTAGGTCATTGGCCATTGATCATTCTCTGGTCATTGCGACATTGGTCATTGGTCCTTCTGGCCCTTGCGTTGGCCGGCCACGTCCCTGCCGCCCAACCGCCGGTTCTATCTCCCATGAATACAGTTGAAAGACAAATCACCCACGGTCCCGGCGGTCGCATTCTGACCAACACGGGCGTCTGGTCGCCGGACAGTGAGTGGATTGTGTACGACACGCGATCCGATCCGGAGGGAGCGGTGTTCGATGGCTCGAGCATTGAGATGGTCAACATCCATTCCGGTGAGGTCAAAGTCTTATACCGAAGCACCAACGGAGCGCATTGCGGCGTGGTGACCTTCAATCCGGTCCGCTCCAGAATAGTCTTTATCCAAGGGCCGGAACATCCGACGCCGGTCTGGGGATATTGCGCTTTTCATCGACGCGGGGTGATGGTCGATATTGCGGACGCAGATACGGAGTCGGGTTGGTATGCGCGGGAGTCGATTTCTTCTCCGTTGGTTCCGAAAGGCGAAAGGGACGCGGTGCCGCCTGAAGGCGGGACTCCAAACCATCTTCAGGCGACTCTTCATAACCTTGATGCGCGCGACCTCACGCCACCGTTCACGGCGGGTGCCTTGCGCGGTGGCACGCACGTCCACGTTTGGGATGCTGCCGGAGAATGGGTCAGCTTCACCTACGAAGATGCCGTGTTGGCGCGGTACCAGGAATCCGCCGCGGATCACGATCTCAATTTGCGCAATGTCGGCGTCAGTGTTCCCTTCGGATCGGTACGCGTGCCGAAGGACAATCCGCGCAACCACGACGGCGAGTATTTCACCGTGTTAGTCACCCACACCACCGCGCAACCCCAACCCGGCTCCGACGAAATCAAGAAAGCCTTCGAAGAAGCCTGGGTGGGCACTAACGGGTATGTGCGCACGGACGGCACCCGGCAACGGCGGGCGCTGGCCTTTCAGGGGCAAGTGGTGACCAGCCGCGGTGAAACCATATCCGAAGTGTTTCTCGTCGATCTTCCGGAGGATGTCACCGTGCCGGGTAAGGGGCCATTGGCTGGCACCGAGACGCGCATGCCCTACCCGCCTAAGGGTACGCAGCAACGCCGACTAACGCACACAGCCGACCGCAATTTTCCCGGTCTCCAGGGCCCGCGTCATTGGCTGCGCAGCTCACCGGATGGATCGCAAATTGCGTTTTTAATGAAGGATGACAATGGCGTCGTGCAACTCTGGACCATTTCGCCCAACGGCGGCGAACCGGTGCCGGTGACGCACAATCCCTGGTCCATCGCGTCGGCATTCACCTGGAGCCCGAATGGCCGTTGGCTGGCCCACGTTATGGACCAGAGTGTGTGCCTCACCGAAATTGCCACCGGGCAAACCATTCGCCTGACCCTGCGCCAAGACGAAGCCAACGCGCCCCGGCCGGAAGCATGCGTGTTTTCACCGGACGGAACCAAGATCGCCTACATCCGCCGCGTGCCTGCCGACGGCCAAGGGAGCAACCAGATATTCATCGTCACCGGTTTTCTCAAGTGACAGTGCCGCCATCCTCCCGTTAAGCTCACGCTCATAGATTTAGGGCCGCCACCTCGGGCGTTGATCGAGATGGCGATCCTTCAGTAAATGGACCAAACACATTAGCATCGCATGATTGACCTCAAACAACTCGAAGTCTGGTTTGTGACCGGCAGCCAGCATCTTTACGGCCCTGAAGCCCTCGAACAAGTGGCCGCCAATTCGCAACAAGTCGTCCGTGCGCTGGACGCCGCTTCGGCCATACCCGTCCAGGTGGTGTTCAAGCCGGTCGTGAAGACGCCGGACGAAGCGACGGCTCTGTGCCAGGAAGCGAACACCAGCGCCAATTGCATCGGCCTCGTCACGTGGTGCCACACGTTTTCGCCGTCCAAGATGTGGATCAACGGCCTTAAGCTGCTGCGCAAGCCGCTGGTGCATTTGCACACCCAGTTCAACCGCGACATCCCGTGGGCGTCCATCGACATGGACTTCATGAACCTGAACCAGGCCGCGCACGGCGACCGCGAGCATGGATTCATCATGAGCCGCATGCGCCTGAACCGGAAAGTCGTCGTCGGCTTCTGGCAGGAACCCGCCGTGCAGCAGCAATTGGGCGCCTGGTGCGCGGGCCGCCGCCGCATGGCACGATTGGCAGGGCGCGAAGTTCTGCCGGTTCGGCGATAACATGCGCGAAGTCGCGGTCACCGAAGGCGACAAGGTGTCGGCGCAGATGCAGTTCGGTTATTCGGTCAACGGCTACGGCGTGGGCGATCTGGTGAAATGCGTGAACGATGCATCCGACGCGGAGATTGACGCGGCTTGGTGCAAAGAATACGAAGCCAGCTACACGATTGCGCCCGAGCTCCGCAAAGGCGCGGCCATGCGGCACAGTCATTGCGCGAAGGCGCACGCATTGAATTGGGCTTGCGCGTGTTTCTGGACGCCGGCGGCTTCAAAGGCTTCACCACGACGTTCGAAGATCTGCACGGCCTGGCGCAATTGCCCGGCTTGGCGGTGCAACGGCTCATGGCCGACGGTTACGGCTTTGGCGCGCGAAGGCGACTGGAAGACGTGCGCGCTGGTGCGCGCGATGAAGGTCATGGCCGCCGGGCTGAAAGGCGGCACGTCGTTCATGGAGGATTACACCTATCACCTGCATCCCGCAAGGCCAGCAGGTGCTCGGCGCGCACATGCTGGAGATTTGCCCGAGCATCGCGAAAGGCAAACCGTCGCTGGAGGTGCATCCGCTGGGCATCGGCGGCAAGGCCGATCCGGTGCGGCTGGTCTTCAACACGCCCGGCGGGTGCGGGCCTGAACGCCTCGATCATCGATATGGGCAACCGTTTCCGTCTCCTGGTGAACGAAGTGGACGTCGTCACGCCGAAACAGCCGCTGCCGAAACTGCCGGTGGCGCGCGCCTTATGGAGTGCCCAAGCCGAATCTTGCCGATGGCGGCGACCGCGTGGATTCATGCCGGCGGCGCGCACCACACCGGCTTCAGCCAGGCGGTCACCACGGAGATGCTGGAGGATTTCGCCGAGATGGCGGGTATCGAATTGGTGGTGATCGACGGCGACACGAGCATTCGCGAGTTCAAACAAACCTTGCGCTGGAACGAAGTCTATTATGGCCTGCGCAATGGTTTGGTTTCCTAACGACAGCCAATGATCACTCCCATACGCAAACGCGCCGCGGCGCTGGTGATGGTTGGGGCTGCGTTGTTGGTAGTTCAAGTCGCCGCTGCAGACGTATCCGCCGGTCTTGATCAGCGGATGCGCTTTTCGAATGCGCATGCAAATGAAACTTCCGAACGTTTCCTTTCCCCTCACCCTGACCCTCTCCCCCAGGAGAGGGAACAGCAGGGAAGCGGTGTCGGGACCTTCGCATCGGCGTCGGCTTCTGCGGCGCGGGCATCAATTCTCCCTCTCCCTGAGGGAGAGGGCCGGGGTGAGGGGGAACGCTACGCTACTTCAACCAACACCGTTTCCGATTCAACTGACCGCACCTTGGAGCAAAGCTTCGTCGAACCTCCCGCTTCCGCCCGCCCCTGGGTCTATTGGTTCGTCATGGATGGCAACTTGAGCCGCGAAGGCATCACCGCGGATTTCGAGGCCTTGCAGCACGCTGGCATCGGCGGGGTGATCATCATGGAGGTCAACGTGGGCATCCCGCGCGGGCCGGTCAACTTCATGAGTCCCGAATGGCGCGCAACTGTTCAAGCACGCGGTCCGGGAGGCGGAGCGACTGGGGCTCGCAAATCACATTGAACGCCGGCCCCGGTTGGACGGGCAGCGGCGGACCTTGGGTCATGGCCGAACAGTCCATGCAACATATCGTTGCCAGTGCCACCGAGGTCGCCGGGCCAAAACAGTTCAGCGAAGTTCTTCCCCAGCCTCGACGGCGACCGGCGTTCTTCGGCGAAAGCGGACTGCCACCAGACCTGAAGGGGAAGATGGACGCGTTCTATCGCGACGTAGCGGTGTTGGCGTTTCCCTCGTCATCCGGCCAGCAGCGCATTGAGGACATCGACGAGAAGGCGCTGTATGTGCGGAGTCCGTATTCCTCACAGCCCAATGTGAAGTCCTTTCTCCCGGCGCCGGCCAAGTTTCCCGACCTTCCAGCCGGTGCCGCTGTTGAATCAACGCGGGTCGTTGACCTCACGAAACAACTCGACGCCGACGGTCGGCTTAAATGGGACGTGCCACCGGGCAACTGGACCATTTTGCGTTTCGGCCGCGTAACCACCGGCGCCAACACCCGGCCCGCGCCGCGCCCGGTCTGGGATTGGAATGCGACAAGTTTGATGCGGCGGCGTTGGACGCCCATTTCGATGCTTTCATCGGGGCGTTGCTGCGTGAGGTGGGGCCGCGCGAGGAAGCCGCGGACGCCGGTTGGAACATGTTGCACATCGACAGTTGGGAAATGGGCGCGCAGAACTGGACGGCCGCCTTCCGTGACGAGTTCCGTCGCCGGCGCGGCTATGATCCGTTGCGCTATCTGCCGGCGGTGACTGGTCGCGTGGTGGACAGCGCGGAGGTCTCCGAGCGTTTCCTCTGGGATCTCCGGCAAACCGCGCAGGAATTGGTGATCGAAAACCATGCCCAACACCTCAAAGACCTCGGTCGCCAGCATGGCTTCGGATTGTCCATCGAACCTTACGACATGAATCCGTGCGCGGACATGAGCCTCGGCGCCGTGGCGGACGTGCCGATGTGCGAGTTCTGGCTCTACGGCTTCAATACGAGTTACAGCGTCATCGAGGCCGCGTCGATTGCGCACACTTGCGGTCGGCCGATTGTAGCGGCGGAATCGTTCACTTCCAGCAACGCGGAACGGTGGCAGGCCTATCCGGGTTCGATGAAAACACTCGGTGACTGGGCGTTGTGTTCGGGCGTGAACCGCATTGTCTTTCACCGCTATCAACACCAGCCGTGGCTGGATCGTGTGCCCGGCATGACCATGGGGCCTTACGGCGTTCATTGGGAACGCACGCAGACTTGGTGGGACATGGTGCCGGCGTATCACGCCTACCTTGCGCGGTGCCAATACGTGCTGCGCCAGGGATTGCCCGTGGCGGACATCTGTTATTTGGTGGCAGAAGGGGCGCCGCATGTGTTTCGTCCGCCGGCCTCCGCCACGCGCGGCAATCCACCGGAACGCCGCGGTTACAATTTCGATGGTTGCGCGCCGGAGACGTTGCTAACGCGGATGTCGGTCAAGGATGGCCGGTTGGTGCTGCCCGACGGCATGAGTTACCGGGTGTTGGTGCTGCCGGAAATGCAGACGATAACGCCGGCACTGCTGCGCAAGATCAAGGAATTGGTGGCCGCCGGCGCAACCGTCATTGGGCCGCGTCCGTCGAAATCGCCGAGCCTGAGCGGCTACCCGGCTTGCGATCAGGAAGTGCGGGAATTGGCGAATGAATTATGGGGGAACGAAGGTACGGCAAACCAAGGTTCGTCGAAGCGGCTTGGTGTCCGTCGCGCCAGCGCTTGGAGTGCGTCCGGCTTGCCGGCGCTTGCGGATGGAGAACAACCGCTCAATCGTCATTCGCCTGCCAACCTTCAACGAACGTCCGACGTTCAAGGAAAACGGGAGCAAGCTCCACGCACTCCAAACGCTTCGCGAGTTGCGGAGGTTACCGGGGCCGCGGAGGGCACCACTTTGCAACTCTCCCGACACCGCGTCGGCAACGGCCAAATCCTGTGGCAGTCCAACCGTGCCGCCGAACCGGATTGGACTTCAACGCTCCCCAACCCGCTCGAACACGCCAAGTGGATTTGGCACCGCGAAGGCAACCCGGCCGCGAGCGCGCCGGTCGGCAAACGCTATTTTCGTCGCAACCTGGCATTGGATGAAAACGTGCCGGTGGAGTCGGTGCGGATGTTCGTGACCGCGGACAACAGTTTTGAAGTGTGGGTCAATGGCGTTCGCGTCGGGGATGGGGACAACTTTCATCAGGCGTACGAATTGGACGTTACGAAATTGCTCAAGCCGGGAAGGAACGCCCTGGCCATCGTCGCTGAGAATGGCGGTGAGGCGCCGAACCCCGCGGGTTTGATTGGGACGTTGTTCATCAAGTATCGCGACGGGAAAACGCTCGAAGTACCTACCAATTCGAAATGGCAGACTGCCAACCTGGCCCCGAACGGATGGACCGCTGACGCGAACACGTCGGAAGGATGGGGCGCCGCCTTGGAACTTGGCCCAGTGGGGATGGGCCCTTGGGGAGCAGTCACGAAACCGGCTTTGAATATTGAGCAATACGGGGACTACTCGATTGCCGCCGGCGTGTTGCGCGAGATGGGCGTGCCACCAGATTTTACATCAGATGGACCATTGCGCTACACCCATCGAAGCACGGATCACAGCGAGATCTATTTCGTGGCCAACCGTGAAGATCACTGGGTTGCGGCCGAGTGTAACTTTCGCGTCATTGGCAAAGTGCCGGAACTCTGGGATCCGCTGACAGGGAAGATCACCAAGCCGGCGGTTTATCAGGAAGAAGATGGTCGCGTTCGTATGCCTCTTTCGTTGGAGCCGGCGGGGTCGGTGTTGGTGGTGTTTCGCAAGGCGGAGGTTTCGAGTGTCGGCGAGCTGGAGAATGATCCCATCGTGGCAGTGAAACGGAATGGACAAGTCGTTTTGCCGAAATCCAATCACCCGTCCGAAACTGCGCCTGGTATTGAAGTGTCATTCGCTTCGGGAGGGCGAATCAGCGTGCTGGCCTGGCAACCCGGCAGGTACGAACTCCAAACGGCGAAGGGCAAGCCCACCAATTTCGAAGTCGCAAATATCCCCGCGTCCAGCGAAGTGAACGGGCCTTGGGAAGTTCGTTTTCAACCACACCGTGGCGCGCCGGACAAGATCACTTTGGAGCGGTTGATCGACTGGTCCCAATATCCGGATGCCGGCGTGAAGTATTTCAGCGGTATGGCGACCTACCGAACGTCCTTTAATTGGACTCCGGCACACTCTCAGGTTGCCAACCCGCAAGCCCCAGTGATTAAGTCAAAAGCACGCTACATCCTCGACCTCGGCCGAGTGCAAGTGATGGCCCGGCTGAAACTGAACGGCCAGAATTTCGGGGTGCTTTGGAAGCAGCCGTTCCGGGTGGACATCACCGATGCGCTCAAGGCTGGCGAGAACAGGCTGGAAATCACCGTGGCAAATCTCTGGCCAAACCGGTTGATCGGCGATCAAGCCTTGCCACCTGATCAACGCGTCACGTGGACGACTTGGAATCCATTTTCGAAAGACACACCATTGCTGGAGTCGGGCTTGCTCGGACCAGTGACGGTGCAAGGTGCAGTGGAGATGACGATCCGTCGGGATTAGTTCGCGGTTCTCGCCGGAGCGCGGCTGTGTCGGTTTCGACCAACCGGATCGCAGCAAGAAGAACAGTTGGCCGCATCCAGTCGTGATCGGTGGCAAGCTTTATTTGCGCGATCAGGATATCCTGCTGTGTTACGACGTGAAGGCCCGGTAGAGATGAGGGCCTGAGACGCGCAGCACGATGGGTATTTGTGCGGTACGTTTCCCCTCACTCTAACACCGTAACGATTCAGTTGGAAAGCAATACGATGAGTCAGGCGCGCGGCAAGGCAGCGCCGTATTGCTCACGATGTCCGACGAATCACCCACGTTCATACGCATGAAATCGCCACGTACAAGCGCTTGCCGCCCCACGATCGAATCGCGCAACAACATCGTTTCAATCTGCGCGCCGTCATCGACGATCGAATCCTGCACGATCGAGTTCTGGATCGATACGCCCTCGCCTACGCTCGCATACGGCCCGATGACCGAGTTCTTGATTCGAGCCGACGGATCGATCACGACTGGTGGAACGATGACGGATCCCGGAATATCAGGGGATTGAGAACGCTTGTCGAGCAAGAAGCGGTTGGTGCTGAGAAGGGCCTCTGGTTTACCGCAGTCCTCCCACACTTGAACTGACAGCGGCGTCAAGCGCACGCCTTCGTCGATCATGTGCTGCAGCGCGGCCGCCAAATAGTATTCGTTCCCTTGCTGAAGATTGTGTTCCATCTGAAAATCAATGGCGTCAAAAAGTTGCTCGATCTTTTTGAAATAGTAGATGCCGACGACGGCTCGGTTCGATACCGGTTCCTCTGGCTTTTCCACCAGTTCGCGAATGCTGCCGTTTTCAGACACGATCACGCCAAAGCGCCGCGGGTCATCGACCTCCTTGGAAAAAATCGCACCATCCGCATCGAGCGTCGCCAATTGAGTCAGATCGGCCTCAAACAGCATGTCAGGGAAGAGAATGACGGTGGGACCGCTCACTTCCTCGCGAGCCATGATTACTGCGTGTGATTGACCGAGTTGCTCTTTTTGCTGCACGAATGCGGCGTCGAAATCGTAGGTGTTCTCAACGTATTCCTGGATCTGGTCTCCCAGGTAGCCAGTCACGAAGACCACTTTGTTGAGATCGAGCACTGTGAGCCGATCGAGCACATGACCGAGGACCGGCTTTCCGGCGACGCTCACGAGCGGCTTCGGCTTACTCCACGTTTGCGGTCTGAGCCTGGTTCCCAGCCCAGCCACGGGGATAATTACATTGACCAATGCAGACTCCTTTTTCTCGTCACGGTCATGCAATGTGCATGTCGCCAGTTCGGCAATGACGTCGCGCGGTTAGGTCTAATGGTACCTGACACACAGATGGTTACGGACCGGCGAATTCCTGCGTAAACATTCTCGTTCCAAATGGAGTGACGATTACGCCAATGCCAATCCGTGTGAAATCGCTCGAGAGAATGTTGGCGCGATGTCCGGGGCTCCGCATCAACCCACGCTCCGCGACATTGACGGTAGGAGCGTAAGCAATATTTTCGCCCGCTACGGAATAGGAGACGCCGGCGGCGTCCATGCGGTCCGTCGGACTTCCGTGCAGCGGCGAAATATGCGCGAAATAGCCCAGTTCCAGCATCTCCTGGCTGTGTTCGAGCGCGACCTGTCGCAGCTCAGGATCACTGCTCAGTGGCGCAAGACCGTTCTCTGATCTCGACTGATTGACGAGTTTGAGCATCTCCTCTTCGTCGCTCGTACTCTCCTTCAGCCCGGACGTGACGGTGAACGGTAGGCTAATGCCCTCGTCCGACGATGGCTCGGTCACGATCATGAAGTCTGACAAATCGAGACCGACATGCCCCTCGGCGTCACTGGCAATCTGGTTCGCACCAGTAAGGAGGTGCTTGGCCATTGCGGAGCGACCAAGACTTTGATCGGCGCCGGTACCGAACGGAGTCAACACGAGCACCATGACCACCGCCATGGCGATGGCAAGACCCTTAAGCGCCCCTGGAACCAGACCGAGAGTTGCGTCAAGCTGCTTGCTTACCGGAGTATGTCTGGCAGCAAAGATCAGTGAAGAAAGCGGTGTGATGATCAACACCGACACGGCCGATTGAACTACTAAGGCGACCAGTCCAAACCCAATAACACTCGCCACAACGTTCGATGTGTGAATGTGGCCGGATATGAAATCGGCGATGTAGTGATAGGTGTACGCCGCAATGAAGATTGACCCGACGATAGTGATGAGATCGATCGCGCCGCGCAGAAAACCGCGTCGCAGTCCGGCAAGCGCGCCGAGGCCCACGATCACGATCAACAAGACGTCAACCCAGTTCACGCTGTGCATCGTCAATGTCCAGCTTTCGATTGCATGAGGGAGTTTATCCGATTTGGTGGAGTCCTGTATCAACGAAAAGGTCGAACCGGCGTGCTGGGAAGTAGCTATATCAATTCATCGCCAGTCTGTCATTCACGACGCTTGCCGACCGTTCTGTGCCGAGCTTCTCGGCAAGCATATACCCTCTCGAAGTCCACAACGAACGTCGGAGCGATCGTGCCATATCTGCTTGCGACTAATCACGTGACGAATGTGGATGGAATTGAGTTACCTGAAGGAACAACAACCTGTAAAACTGAGGGGCAAAGGACTGTGCAATTGGACGCTGGAGGATCGAAATTGGAGGTAGACCTCTGAACTTGATGTCCAAGATCAGGCGATCGGGCCTACCGGCCGAATCTAGGAGTCGATTGTCACGTGGCGCCGTAGCCGCGATCGGAACAGATCAGTCCAATGCCGGTCCGCCCCACGACCTTCGTCCGTCGCTTGAACCTGCGCCCCTCGAGCCTCGGGCTTCAGGTCCGACGACGTGTAGACACCGCCCAGTGGCACTACTCTAATTCTGACTTTTCCTGACGTGTGTTGCATCTTTCGTAGACTCCCTAATGACTCATGCACCACCCTTACTCTACAGTGGCGGTGAGTGGGCGTCTGCTGTCAAAAGTCATACGTACGCACAGGCCCAAAGTACCAGACGAAAAGGAGAATACTCACAGACGCAGCGATGCCCGGCCTTTGCCGGGCATCCTGGTCGACGAGTGACGTCGGTCACGACTAAAGCGACTTCTGGACCGCCTTGATACCCTGCATGAGCTTCGCGACGTCTTCGTCATTGTTGTAGAAGCCAACCGACACACGGGCGGCATCCGGGTTGTTGATGTACTTGGTGACGAACCGAATCGTGACGTTGTGTTCTTCGGCAAGTCGCGACGAAAGCTCAGGCGGTTCGATTCCGTCGACATTGAAGGCAATCAAACCGGCGAGCGCTTCCCGCGGCGTGACCATCGTGACGCCATTGAGGGCCGCGATCTGATCGTATGTCGACTGCGCCAGTTCCGCGATGTACTTGGATGCCCACTCGACTCCGACGTCCTCGAGGATCCACTTTGTGGCTGCCTTCTGACCGGCTAGCAACGCAGTGTTTCGTCCAGCTGTGTCGAATCGAGCCGCACCAACCGCTGGTGAGTACGTCCCGCCGTAATAGTCGAGCGTACCGCGCACCATTCCACCGGAACCGAGCGTCTGCTCTAGCTCACCGAGGCTCGACGCCTTCACGTAGAATGCGCCGGTACCGTCCGGTCCGCACATCCACTTCTGACCCGAACACGCGTAAAAGTCGACGTCGAGGTCGTGCATGTCGAGATGCAACGCGCCGTATGACTGCGCCGCATCCACCGACACGAGAACGTCGTGGCTGTGCGCCATCTCAACGATCTCTTTCACGGGAAGACAGGCGCCAGTGGTGTAGGAGACGTGCGAGATCGCGATCATCCGCGTGCGTGGAGTGATCAGCTTCTCGAACTGAGAAACGATCCAGGCCGCGTCACCGCCACCCAGCCCGATGTCCGCGACGCGAACCCGAATGCCGTATCGGCGCTTGGCAAGGAACGACGGGATCAGCCCTCCGGGATGCTCGATGTTCGAGATGATGAGCTCATCGCCAACCTGCCAGCGATAACCCAAGATCGAGCTGTACATGCCGTCCGTCGTGCTGCTGGTGATGGCGATCTCGTCCGGATTCGCACCGATAGCTGAAGCGACCACGTTACGGACGTCGGTCCGCAGCTCCCCGATGTGTGGGAAATGCTCGCTCGAGATTCTGGCTTTAGTCAGATCATGATTGATTTCTTCGACTACCGCGTCGTGCGCGACGCGCGGCAACGGACCGCACGTGCCCGTATTCATGTAGACGGTGTCGAGTACACCGGGGACCATTTGCCGGATTGTATTCAGATCGGGCATTCCACAAGCCTCCCACGATTGCTCGCCGGTACGCTTTCGCCGGCTCTGCCAAACAATGTCTTGTCGTGTTTCCTGACTCCTCCTCACCTCGTCGTTCAGATCACACCATTCGAGCGTAGCTGTTTGGTTTGTTCATCATCGTATCCGAGAGCGCTCAGCACCTGGTCGGTGTGCTCTCCCAACGTCGGCGGCGGACGGCGGATCGATCCCGGTGTGTCCTGCAACTTGATCGCGATACCCGGAAGACGCAGCTCCGGGATCTCGTCGGTTGGTACGTCAACCACCATGTCTCGATGCATCACCTGCGGCAAGGACAGGACCGTGTCGATCGTGTTCACCGGACTGCACGGGACGCCTGCCTGATCCATTCTGCGCGCCCATTCCTCGCTGTCCTCGTGAGACAGGACTGAGACGATCTTCTCGTCGAGCGCATCACGATGTTCACAGCGCGACGCATTGGTCGCGAACAGAGAATCGTTCACGAGATCCGGACGATCGACGGCGCCACAGAAACGTCGCCACAAGGCGTCCGATGCAACCGCGACGACCAGGAACCCCGATTTGGTTGGATAGGCGCCGTACGGAGCAACGCTTGCGTGTGAGGAGCCAATCCGCTCCGGCACGTGGTGGTTCGCGAAGTAGGAAACCGCATGATACGTGAGCCAGGAGACCTGACCCTCGAGCAATGAGGACTCGACGAGCTGACCACGTCCGGTTCGCTCGCGAACGAAGAGTGCCGCCAGAATTGCTTGGGCGGCATTGGCCCCAGCGGTGAGGTCGACGACGGATGTCCCCACACGCACTGGAGGTCGCCCAGCCTCACCCGTGATGCTCATCAAGCCGCCGTATGCCTGCATCAACAGATCGACACCTGCCCGATCCCGATCGGGTCCATCGCGCCCGACGGCGGAAATGGCACAGTAGATCAGTCGTGGATTGACCTGTTTCAGGTCCTCGTAGCCTAGACCCCACCGCTCCGCGGCACCGGGCCGAAAATTCTCGATGAGTACGTCTGCATCCGCCACGAGTTGCCTGATGATCTGTTGCCCCTCCGGCGACTGGAGATTTACGGTGACGCTCTGCTTGTTTCGGTTGGCACTCAAGAAATAGCAGCTGATACCGTGCCAAAATGGTGGATATCCGCGCGTATCATCACCGCGACCGGGCGCTTCAATCTTGATGACGTCGGCTCCGAGGTCCCCGAGCGTCATGGCGGCAAACGGCCCGGCCAGGTGTCGACTCAGGTCGACCACCTTGATCCCATCTAGAGGTCCGCTCATGCTTGCTCCGTCAGTCACCGAATGTCTCCCCGCCGCATGCGACCAATCATCGATCGAAACGTGGCGGGCGCTTTTCGAGGAACGCGGCCAGCGCCTCATGTCGGTCGTCCGTGGTGGCGGAAAGAGTCACTCCAGCGATGTGATGCGCCGAAGCACCCTCCGAACCAGCCTGCACGCTGGCCCAAAGATTCTCCTTGGTCATGGCAAGCGCGAGCGCCGATAGTCCACGAAGTGTCTCGATCGTCTCCGCGACAGCGGCGTCCAGATCATCCACGACGCGAGTGATGAGCCCCATGCGCTCACCTTCCTGAGCGTCGACCCAACGGGCGGTGAGCAAGAGATCCTGAGCGCGAGTAAGCCCGACCAGCCATACCAGCCGGTGCGCCGGTGACGGAACGGCCACACGCGGCTCCGGGTAGCTGAAACGAGACCCGTGGGTGGCGAAGCGCAGATCGCCCGAGATCATCAGCTCAGTGCCTAATCCGGCTGTGACACCGTCGACTGCCGTGATAACTGGCACCGGAATGAGTCGCAACTTTCGCAGAACGCGGTGCATGGCTGAAACGCGATGCCGCGCGAACTCAGCGGTCGCCTCGCGCGATTCCTTGAGATCGATTCCGGCGCAAAATCCCGGCGGAGTGGCGTCAAGCACGATGACGCGAGGCGGATCTCGATATAGGTCGTCGAGTACCTTCTCGAGTTCGAACATGAGATCGATGTTCACCGCGTTGCGCGCCTGTGGGCGATTGAGCGTCAGCGTGACGACATTCTCCTCGGCACGCACGATAAGCGGTCGATCCGCTCCATCAGCCGCCATTCAGCCCTCCCAGCGTTCGATTCCCTGATTTATCTTCCGTATGACGTCATGCCAGCATAGCGCTGCCCGGTAGATCTCGCAACGTGGGGCATTCGTCACATCCGGTCCCCTCCAGAGATCGCGAAACCCATCATTGGTGCAATGAGAACGGTTCACGTGCCGCTCCGTGACCTTTTGGCACGATGAGCGATGAAGGAGTGCACGAACTGCGACATAAGCTATCGCGCCCGAGCGGCACATAATGGACAATTCAGATGCCGTGAATGCCTGAAAGGTGACGAATATCTAACGTATTTCCCGACTTTTACGACATCCGAGAGGACCAACATGGCGATTGCTATTCTTCGCCGATGAACGGGAATGTGACGTTCGGAGAATGGCTCGACGATCAGCTCAAGTCTCGGGGTTGGAGCCAATCCGAGTTCGGCGATTCGGTGGGAGTCGTGCGGCAAACGGTCAGCGGCTGGGTGAACGATCTACAGCGTCCACGCCGCCGCCTGCTGACGTCAATGGCCCGCGTCCTCGACATCGATGCCGATGAAGTACTGGCGCGTGCAGGGAAGCCGCCAGGCGGTGCGGAGTTCCGACCCTCGAAGCGGCAAGCTCCCCGAATCGAGCGATTGAATGAAACCAATTCCGCTGATCTGTTCGCTCGATTCATGACTGAACGCAGCACGGTCCTCACCACCGAGCAACGAAATTTGATCATGCAGATCGTTCTTCACATGGAGAAGGGCAATGAGAGTTGACACGTTCTCGCGATGCGCGATCGCGATACTGACGCTCGGTCTGTTCAGCGCCTGCAGTATCCTCGGAAGGTCAGACAAAAAGACCTCGACCGCCGCCGCGACGACGGCGTCTCAACCGACATCCGCTGTGGCGACCACTGCGACTTCAGTTCAGCCGTCGCCCACTCCGGTTGCAACGCTTCAGGATACTCCGGCTGTCACAGTTGTTGCGACGATTGACGCTACCCCGGAATCGACGCCCGAAGAGACTGTCGAGGTGACTCCGGTTGTGTCGTCCGACGTGATCCAGGTCATCTCGAAGGGATTCGGTCAGGACTCAGCCGGTCAGGCCTCGTACGGCTTCATCATCAAGAACACCAAACTGGATCAGGCGCTGGTGGGCTGGCAATACAGCGTGACTGCCTACGGCGCTGACGGCACGGTCTTCAAGACCGACACCAATGTCATGCCGGTGATCTTTCCTGGCGAACAGTTAGGCGTTGGAAACCACCTCTTTCTTGACGATGGTCAGACGGTGGATCACATCGATGTTGGTTTCATCCCCCAAACCACGCAGCCATTTCAGCAAGTCAATGAACTGACGACCGAGAACGCGACGTTCGTCGATGACCCCTACTTTCCGAAGGTGACCGGCTCGGTCAAGAATCCGTTCAACGTTGACCTGAATCTGGTGCTGGTTTCGGTCATTGCATATGACTCGTCCGGAAACATTGTGGGGGGCGGCTTCACGTTCTTGAATTTCGTGGCGGCCAACGGCGATGCGTCGATTGAGGTTGGGCTGACGACTGGGTCTCCGCCAGCTAAGGTCGAGATGTATGCCATGCTCGGCGACATATCGTTCGTCAGTCAGTAGTCGTTTCCAGCTAATGCCAAAGATGGCACCGTCTACTGCGGAACCTGGAAGAACTTTCTGAGAACATGAATCAGGGGGTACTGATGGTGGAACGGGTACCCCCTGCGGGATTCGAACCCGCGGTCTCCACCTTGAAAGGGTGGTGTCCTAGGCCTCTAGACGAAGGGGGCGTATTCCAGAACCGGCTAAGGTTACAGGCTGGTGAAATCGGTTGTCAAATTCGGTCGATTGGTGCAAAGCTGGTCTTTGACGGACGCAGTTTCCGTGACAGATGCGCCCATCCGAAGTAACTGAGGATCAGCGACGCATACACCAGAAAGGTTGCCGGCCAGCTGAGGGTCGTAGTGGTGCTGGACGACCATCGAATCCGCGACGTGGTCTCCGCCACGGCGACGATCAGACGCGCCGGGACCCATGTGAATGCCCCTGCCAGATCCCCGATGAATGGATGGACCGCCGTTCCAATCAGCGTGGCGATTCCTCCCGCCATGACCAGTTCGACCAACGGCCCAGCGACCAGATTCGCCAGCGGCGAAGAGACGGAGTATGTCCCAAGCTGATGCAACAGGATTGGCGCGACGGCAATCTGAGCCACGAATGGGACCGCGAGAGATGCGTGCCACCACGTCCACGATTGGCTGACCTCAAGCAGCAACACCAATCCGAGCGTCGCGGCGACAGATAATTGAAACCCAATGTCGAATCGGATCGCCGGAGTGATCGCCACGATCGCCGCTGTCGTCAACATCAGCGCCGTAAGCACGTCACCAGGCCTGCCTCTCCATTGAGCCAACAGGAAGACCGAAGCCATCCCCGCCGCTCGCAGCACCGACGGCTCCATCCCGACGACGAACGCGTATGCCCAAACCATTGAAAGGCCGAGAAGGACTGCCAGCGACCGACGAAGCGCCATTCGCCTTGCGATCAAGGCAAAAAACGCGGCGACAATGGCGACGTTCCATCCGCTGACAGCCGTGATATGAGACATGCCCGCCGAGCGAAACGCCGTACTGGTGGAGTCGGTCATCCCGGAGTCATCTCCTGTGAGGATGCCAAGCGTCAGCGCACCGGACGGTTCTGGAACATGCTCGCTGATCGAGCGCGTGACGAAGTCATTGACTTTGCGTCGAACCCGGGCCACCGGTGACTGGCTCGAGCCAACTATCGCGAATGCTGGCACGAACAAGTCGTTGCCTGTCGGGGAGATTGGCAATCGAACCTGGCTCGGCAATCCCGTGTCCCATGAGTTTGGAGCCCAAAACTCGATCACATCACCATCTCGCACGCCCGGGAATGCCGGCAAGGACGCCGCTATCTTGGAGTGGGGCGGGGCGGCAAGCGTGATCGTTACCTTGGTGCGTGAAGTCGACCGTCGAGGCAAGCCGACCACCGTTGCGTCAATGGCTCGATCGTGTCCGGTCAGATGAACGATCACGTCCGGTGGAGGGCTTGGCGATTGCCCACCACGCCAGGCGCCGAGCGCCATGAATATCAAGACGAAACTGACGAGCGCACGTGCTGGCCATGACTCCAGGAGTATTGCGACAAGGACGGCGCCGAGAACGATCGGGAACGCCAGGACCATTCCGATTCCGCTGTCATGAAGGAGGATGCCGCCTAAAAAGCCGAGGGACAGCGCCAGACCGGCCACGGCTACGGGCCGACCGTTACCTGATCTCTGAAGTCTTCGACCATGCGCTCCGATACCCCCTGGACGTCCACGAGAGCATCAATCGTGGAGAACGGGCCGTGTTCGTTGCGATATTCGATGATACGTTCCGCCAACGCCGGACCGATGCCTGGAAGCGCCTCGAGCTCAGCAGCGCTTGCCGTGTTGACGTTGATTGGCCCAGCGACCGGAGCCACGGAGGTGCTGGCTGTCGCGGCTGATACGGTGGATTCCGACACAACGGTCTGAGTGGGAACGATGACCTGTTGTCCGTCGCGGAGCTCAGTCGCCATCTGCAACTTGGCAACATCCGCGGTGTCCGCCAGGCCGGCCTGATCGAGGAGCACTGCCAAACGTGAACCTCGCTGCAGAGTGTAGAGGCCGGGCACCGAGACCGCGCCGCCCGCGTAGACAGTGATCTGATCGTTGCCAGAAATTGGCTCGACGCGCAGCACGAGATCCTTTGTGCGGTCGCCACGTACGATGACGACCATCACTGCGATGGCGAGCGCGATGATCCCTCCGATTGTCAACAGCCGAATGTGACTTCGATCCACCAGCTTCTTCCCGACGATTTTCCAGCAGAGACTCCCAACACTATAAACGCAAAACCGCGCAATACAAGTCTCCGGGCGCCTACGCGACTAGCCAAAATTGCTATACTTATGATCTTCAGTGGCAGGGCCCAACATGTGTTGAGGCCCGGCTTGGCGTGCTCGAAAGGAAGGTAAGTCGTGTCGCTCAACGGCATCATCCCACTCTTGACGCGCGACACCTGGTTCACCGCCTTTCTGGCTTCGGTGGAACAGCTGCCCGCTTCGCGCGCGTTGGAGATCGACGACCTTCCTGTAGCGGCACGTGCGGCCGTACTGGCCGCGCTGGTGACAACTCAAGACCGCCCGATCGTGATTGTGGCCAGTCGCCAGGATTCGGCCGAAGAATTGGCGGGCTTGATCGCCGCCTATCTCGGCGAGCAGCCGTTGGTTTGGCCGTCGATCGAGACTCTGCCGTACGAGCAACTGCCACTCGACCGCACAACGAGCGCGCGACGCGTCGAGATCCTTGCCAGCCTGGTCGACGGAACCGCTAACGTCGTTATCACTCCTGCGAGCGGGCTCTCCCAGCTGGTGAGCTCTCCGGAGCAGCTCAAACGAGAGAGGATCACACTCGCCACCGGACAAAGGCTGCGTCTGGATCAGTTCATCTCAGATTCACTGGCGCAGGGGTACGATCTCGTACCGATGGTGACCGAGCCAGGGCAGATCAGCCAGCGCGGCGGTATCGTCGACATCTTTCCGCCGTCGTCCGACCACGCGATTCGCATCGACTTGTTTGGTGACGAGATCGAGTCCATCCGCTATTTCGATCCTGAGTCGCAGCGCTCAGTACAGCGCGTGGACTCAATCGATCTGCTTCCTCCGATTGAGATTTCGCTCGCACATGCCCAGCGGGCGGCCGCCGATCTTCGCGGTCTCGAGACAGGCACCCTTCGCCCGGAAGTAGAGGACGAGTGGCAGCGTCTCCTGCGCAATGTTGAGCACCGAGACATCAGAACGGGCATCGAGCTGGTCGCTCCATATCTGTTGGAAATGGCTGGATCGATCCTCGACTACCTGCCGGAGAACCATCTCCTGGTCTTCGTTGAGCCCTCATCGGTCCGATTGTCGATCGAGCAGTTGGAAGCGCAGTCGGAAGAGCTTCGGGAAACGCTCGAGAGTGCCGGTGAGCTTCCGGCGGGACTTAAGCCGACGTATCACAATTGGTCGAGCATCTCCGAACGACTCAAAACCACTCGACAGCTAACCTTCGGCAACATCCCTATCGGCTGGACGCCATCGGTTGCACGTCCCATTGGCGAAATGTCCATGTTCGCCACTGAGATGACCTCGTACGGCGGCCGGTTGGATCGCATGATCGAGCGGATTCGCGAGTTGATCGCCGATGAGTGGTCGATTGTGATCGCCACCGAGCAGGCGCAGCGACTTCGTGAGGTCCTCGAAGACCAGGGGATCTTTCCGCGAGTTCGTAAAGAGAACGCCGCCGCACGTAGCAATGTCCACCCGCCGTCGCCTGGCACTGTTGAAGTCGTCCACGCGCGGCTCAACGGCGGGTGGAGCAACGACGAGATCAAATTGATTTTGCTGAGCGACCGTGAGATTTTCGGCTATCGACACGTCGTCCGTCCCACCCCGCAACGACGATCAACGACCAATCCGCTCGTCCTCGAACGGCTCGAAGTTGGCTCATACGTCGTGCATACCGAGCATGGTATCGCTCGCTACGCGGGCATCGTGAGACTCACGCTCAACGATGTCGAGCGCGAATATCTCTTGCTCGAATACGCGGATAGCGATCGGCTCTATCTCCCCATCGATCAGATTGATCGCATCACCCCGTACGAAGGCGGTGGCATCTCGCCCAAGCTAACTCGGCTCGGTTCTCCGGAATGGGCTCGCGTCAAACAGCGAGTTCGCCGAGCAGTGCGCGAGATGGCGTTCGATCTGTTGCAGCTGTACGCCGCACGAGAGTCGGCCCAGGGCGCTCCTATGGGCCCGGACGCGGTATGGGATCACGCGCTCCAGGAGTCCTTCCCGTACACAGAGACGCCGGATCAGCTCAAGGCGATCCAGGACGTGAAGGTAGATCTTGAGCAGATTCGGCCGATGGATCGGCTCGTCTGCGGCGACGTCGGCTATGGCAAGACGGAAGTCGCGTTGCGTGCTGCATTCAAGGCGGTCAATTCCGGCTTTCAGGTAGCCATCCTCGTCCCCACCACGGTCCTGGCACTGCAACACACACGCAGCTTCCAGTCACGGTTGGCTCCGTTTCCGGTGCGTGTCGAGATGCTTTCCAGACTGCGCACACGCCATGAGCAGAAACTGATTTTGGATGATCTAGAAAACGGGCAAGTCGATATCGTGATCGGAACGCATCGCCTGTTGCAGAAGGATGTGCGCTTCAGACGGCTCGGGCTGCTGGTGATTGACGAGGAGCAACGCTTTGGGGTCGCCCACAAGGAGATACTGAAACAAGCGCGCACCGACGTTCACGTCATGACCATGACGGCCACGCCAATCCCACGCACACTCTACATGGCTTTGTCGGGAATCCGTGATCTCTCAGTGATCAACACGCCACCAAGAGATCGCACGCCGATTCGCACGTTCGTCACACCGACAGGTGATCGACTCATCCGAGAGGCGATCCTGCGAGAGCTGAGTCGCGGTGGTCAAGTCTACTTCGTCCACAACCGCGTGCAGAGCATCCACCACGTCCTGCAGCATCTTCAACGTCTGGTCCCGGAGGCAAAATTCGGAGTCGGCCACGGACAGATGGACGAACACGAGCTCGAACGCGTAATGCTCTCGTTCGTGGAAAATGAGTTCGACGTCTTGATCTGCACCACCATCATCGAGTCCGGCGTCGATATCCCCAACGTCAATACGGTCATCATCGACCACGCCAATAACTTCGGACTCACCCAGCTTTATCAGCTTCGCGGGCGAGTTGGGCGCAGTAACCATCGAGCCTACGCGTACCTGCTTTATGACAATAAGCGCGCTCTGAGCCAGGAAGCGGTCGCCCGACTCGAAGCGATCCAGGAAGCGACCGAGCTTGGCGCAGGATTTCAGATCGCCCTGCGAGACCTCGAAATCCGTGGCGCCGGCAACATCCTGGGCGCCGAGCAGAGCGGCCACATCGCGGCGGTCGGATTCGATCTCTACACTCGCATGCTGGCAACGGCAGTGGAAGAAGTGCGTCTCGGACACCCGATCGAGGAGCCGGAACCGGTCTCCATTGATCTGCCGATCGAAGCGATCATTCCCGAAACTTATGCCGGCAACGAAGAAGTTCGGGTCGATCTCTACAAGAAGTTCGCGGCCGTTCGGAGCTATGGCGAGCTTCGTGACCTGCAAGAAGAATTGATCGACCGGTTCGGTCCGATGCCTGAGCAGGTCGTTCGGCTGACCGAACTGGCACGCCTACGCGTGCGCGCCGGCGAGCTCGGAATTACATCGATCATTGAGCGGGAGGGCGAGGTCTACGTGCGGCCAGTGGTCGGGTCACGCCTGAATCAGGTCGAGCTTCGCGATGAAGTCGGCGACGGCGTCTACGTGACGCCCAATCAAGTGCGCATGACCGCGTCGAGACTGTCCGTCGACGTGTGGAGAGCGGTACTCACGGTAATCGAGACAGTCGAAAACTGCGACGCGACAGTGCTGGCAACGGCAAGCTAGCCGTCAGACGCGCAGGTAAGCGACGGTCGCCCCTTCGCCACCTTCGTTTCGCTCCGCGAGCTGGAACCGCTCAACGACCGGGTGCGAACGAAGTATTTCGTGAACCTCGGATCGTAACGCCCCGGTCCCCTTGCCGTGCACGATGCGCACGGACGGCAGTCCGGCTCGAGCGGCTGAGTCGAGGTATCGGTCAAGAGCATCCGCGACTTCGTGCACGCGCATGCCGAGCAGTTTGATCTCAGGATCGACCGGGGGTGCCGCGGGTAGGGTCGTCGTCGGCTTCGCGCGGCGCTGCGGCTCAGGACGCGACTCACGACGAACCGCGGTCACAGGCTGCGTCAAACGAAAAGAGCCTGTGGCGACCTCGACGCTTTCGCCATCGTCAGAAAGACCGACGACCTCGCCGCTGATTCCAACCGTTGGCAGATTGACCCAATCACCAATTCGAATCGGTTCGGGTCGAGCCTGGGCTGGTCGTCTTCGTCGTGAGGCGCGTCGCAGCGTCTCTTCGACCCGCTTGACTTCTTCCGCGGGTGGCGGAGTCTCCGGAAGCGACTCCGGAACCGCGGATGGACGCTCGGCTTGCCGTCTGGCACGTCGGATGAACTCTCTCGCCTCGCTCACCTCCTGCTCGAGCTCGGCCAGAGCGTCCTGACGCGCGGTAGACCGTGTCTGCTCGGCCTCGCGGAGCACAGTTTCCGCCTCACGCCGGATGCGGCGCGCTTCGTCGCGTTCGGTGCGCGCCTGTTCCAGCGCCGACTCCGACTCCTTGCGCCGCTCTAGAATGTGGGATAGGAGGTCGTCGACATGTTCAGCTCTAGGATCGAGGTAACTTCGGGCGTCGTCAGCAATTTCGGCCGGCAGCCCGAGTCGCTGCGCGATGGCGAGCGCGTTTGATCGGCCCGGAACGCCAGTAATCAGACGGTAGGTCGGCCGCAGCGTGGCGAGATCGAACTCCGCGCTGGCGTTTTCGACTCCGTCCGTCGCATAGGCAAACGTTTTGAGCTCCGAATAATGCGTCGTCGCGATGGCAAGGGCACCACGATGTAGTAGCGCCGTGATGATCGCTCGCGCTAGGGCGGAACCTTCTTGAGGATCGGTTCCGGCCGCAATCTCGTCGATCAGGATCAGACTTCTCGGCCCCGCGGCGCGCAACATGGCGATGATCTTGGTCATGTGGCTCGAGAACGTGGAGAGGCTCTGTTCGATGCTCTGTTCATCGCCGATGTCGGCGAAGATGCCGTCGAACACGCTCATGCCCGAGCCGTCAGCCGCTGGGATGAACATGCCCGATTGCATCATCATCGCGAGTAAGCCGACCGTCTTGAGCGCGACCGTCTTTCCGCCTGTGTTTGGGCCTGTCACCACGAGTACTCGCTGTCCCTCGCCGAGCCGGATGTCAACCGGCACGACCGTATCTGACGGGAGTAAGGGATGACGTGCCTGGCGCAGATCGACCGACTGCGAACCAGTCTCATCAACATCGATCACGTTCGGCTCGCGAGCGCGTAAGTCGAACGAGAGGCGCGCTTTCGCCAATGCGATGTCGATAGCGGCGACGGCTTCGACGGACTGACTCAATTCTGGCGCGGCAGCGCTGATCTGCTGCGACCGGAGTCGAAGGATGCTCTCGATCTCGTGCTCTTCGGCCATCTGCTGTTCACGCCACTGATTGTTGAGCTGCACTACGTCCATCGGCTCAACAAACAGCGTCTGACCGCTAGCTGAGGTTCCATGAACGACCCCAGGAACCTGGCTGCGACGATCGGCGCGAACCGGAATCACGTAACGACCTTCGCGCATGGTCACGATCGGTTCCTGGATGGCGCTGTTTGGACCCGTATCGGCGATCATGCGGTTGAGCCGGTCCAGAAGCCGCCGATGAGCCACGCGCACCTCGCGGCGAATGTCACCGAGTTGCGGCGACGCGCTGTCCAAAATCTCGCCACGGGAGCCAACGGTCCGAGAGAGATCGGCCTCCAGGCCGGCGAAATTCGCGATGAGTTCCACGAATTCCGCCAGGAATGTGTACGTTTCATTCCACTTGTTCTGGACGAATGATCTTCGCAACGAACTCGCCGACTGGACAGTGTCGAGCACTTCGCGTAAATCAGTCGGCTGCAGGATCACGCCGAGTTGGGCACGTTCGAGCGTGTCACGGATGTCGCGGACGCCACCGACGGTGAAGGATGGGTTGCGGCTGGCGAGGTCGACTGCTTCACGCGTTACGGCGAGCAGGTAACGGACCTGAGCGGTATCGCTGGTCGGGCCGATTTCGAGCGCGCGCTCCGCCGCTACCGAGAACTGACAGCGGTGAGACAGCATTTCGAGCAGTCTAGGAAATTCGAGTACGCGCGCGGAATCGACCGACACCGTGTAATCCCTCAATAAATCGACAACGTATCGCGCAGATGTCCATCCGGTCAACGCCGGCAAGTTCCACGCGCGATCAACTCAAATTGAATCAGAAAATGACAACTCTGATCGCGCGGCAAACGCTCACACGAAGTGAGCGGCAGCGCGGCCGCGCTGGGAGCTGCCGGTAGCGGCGTCTGGTCAGGGAGTCGGTACGGGCTGAAGAATTGCCGGCACGATACCTGGAGTGGCCGCGTCGATCGTGTCGTAGACGTACGGAGAAAGCCGAAGCACTTGATCGACGAGTACCGAGCCGTCGTACTCGCTTACCAGCCAGGTCGTCCCCCATCCATCCGGGAGCTTGTGAACCGTGTTGTTGGACGACTGCGTCAGCACTGTCAACATAGCCGCTGAAAGGACCACTGACAGCAAAATGAGCCCGATCACGCCGACCACGCCGCCGCGAAACTCCAACGTCATGTGACTCTGCAATCGCGCAATCTTGAACGAACGGAGAAGCAGATAGTCGGCCCCAACTCCAGCTGAGAGCATCAAAATTAGGAAAGCGCCGAAATTGGCAATGTTCTTGTCGATCGGGATGAATACGTGAGACATCACCTGGCCCAACGACTTGTAAAAGAAGGCAGCTATCACGGTGGCTACGATCAGGGACAGCAGGCCCACGATCGAGCGGACGACGCCGGCAAAGAATGCCGCCGTGAAGACACCGAGGAAGACGACAACGACGATTAAGTCAACCGTGTTCATGACATGCTCCTTGGCGTCCGAAACAGGCAAGCATGGACGTGATCCCCGTTAGCAATAGGATTTCGCGCGTATGCAATCATTGACAAGAACATCTGTTCGCACCTATAATGCCAGTAGGTGACCAAGCTTTATGGTTACACAGGGCGAAGGCAGGGCAGGTAATGGCACGAAACCTTTCGCGAAAACAACAGGCAATGCTCGATTACATTGAGCAGTTCCTCGATGAGAGCAACTATCCACCGACAATTCGCGAGATCCAGCGAGACCTGAACATCTCGTCGACCAGCGTTGTCGACTACAACCTCAACATTCTCGAGCAACGCAACCTGATCCGCCGTAATCGGAACATCTCCCGCGGCATTGAAGTTATTGGCCGTGTTCCGGCGGGCCACAACATCGTTCGCGTGCCGCTCGTTGGTCAGATCGCGGCTGGACAGCCGATACCCGTCCTTGATGATTTTGTACAGGACGAATTGACCGAACAATTGGAGATTAGTACTGATTTGGTCGGGAGCCGAGAACATGGGCTCTTCGCGTTGCGGGTCAAGGGACTGTCGATGATCGACGCGCTGATCAACGACGGGGATATCGTGATATTGCGTCACCAGGATACCTGTGAGAATGGCGAGACAGTCGCGGTCTGGCTTCGAACCGAAAAAGAGACAACACTCAAGCGCTTTTATCCCGAAGGTGATCGCGTGCGACTGCAGCCGGCCAACGCCTCAATGGATCCCATTTACACCAGCGCAGACAACGTGGAGATTCAGGGGAAGCTCATCACGGTCGTTCGTCCGTATCTTAACTAGTCGCCAGTTCACCGAACGCGCCGCGGTAAGCGTCGCGCAGGTTTCCCGGCCGTGCTAGAACTGCGAGCGAACCGCTCAGCTGTACGTGGCGGTCGCAGCTGAGTTAGTTGCAGGAGTCGGGATGCTGGGTTCGTGAGCCTCAAATCTCACCGCCGGCCATCGGTCATGATGCTCGGCACGTTTGGTCTTCGCCCGAAGGCAACCTTGAGGGCTCGCGCGCTCGGCATCGCCGTATCCTTGTCTCAGCGATGGGATTTCGCCCTCACGACCACGCCCTGGGATCACCCCGCGGATCGCGGCAAGCGGGTCGTTGAACTCGGCGTACCGATCCTCAACACCCGCGCCGCCAGCCCCCTTCTGTTTCCCTTGGCGGTGCGCGAGATGACTCGTGAGACGACCAGACACGAGTCTGACTTGATCCACCTGTTCAAACCCAAAGGCTTCGGTGATCTTGCCGCGCGCCGCCTCTCCCGACGGTTATCGGTCGTGGTCGACATGGATGACTGGGAAGGAGATGGGGGTTGGAACGAGCTTGGCGCGTATGGACCTTTGCAGCGTCGCCTATTCGACTGGCAAGAGCGAACGTGGCCACGACGGGCAGCTGCCGTCACGGTCGCCAGCCACGAGCTACATGATCGAGCGCTCTCGCTCGGAGCGCGTGAAGAAGCCGTCTTCTACGTTCCCAATGGTCTGACTCGTAATCACTTTCACGCCATTACCAACGCAAGACGAGATCTCGTACCTGCCCAGATCAGGATGGCGGTTCAGTCGCGCCACGTTGTGCTGCTCTATACCCGATTCGTTGAGTTTTCACCGCTCGCCGTGGTTCATGTGATACAAGGCATCCGAAAGCGCATTCCGGATGCCGTCCTGCTCGTGGTGGGCGCCTCAGCAGATGGACGGGCCGAGGCAGAGATCCAGCGGAATCTGAGTGACCGTGGAGCACACGATTCAGTCGTCTTTTCTGGCTGGACCGAGCCTGAGTCGATCCCGTCGCTGCTCCAATTGGGAAATGTGGCCATCCATCCGTTTGACGACAACCTCGTCAATCGTTCCAAATGCTCGGTCAAGCTGCTCGAACTGATGGCATCGGGAGTTCCAGTGGTGACAAACCGCGTCGGCGAGAACGCGTCTATGATCGAGGATGGCAATTCCGGGTCGCTCGTGCCGCCCAACGACGTCGACGCCATGATCCGACAGGCGTCCGAACTCCTTGACGACGACTCCCGTGCTCAGAGAATTGGAATTGAAGCGCAACGTCGAGTTGCTAACCACTTTCTCTGGGAACACCTCGCGCTTACAGTCGAGTTCGCGTATGAGTACGCACTCAAGAGAACATCACCAACCAACGGTTGAGACTCGCGACTTCACCAAGGTAAGCTCACACCCTTACGTTGCTGCACAAACCTACCTTCTCCGACTTTACGTATTGTGAAATTCCTGCTACGATCCTGTTCGTACGCCGACAACTCATCAGCGATCAACGGTTCACGCGCCATCACTTCGCAGGAGGGGAGACGTTAGATGGACATCGGACGTTCGATATCATACGTGTTCGAGGACAAGTCGTGGCTCAGCAAGGTCTTGATCGGCGGGTTGCTGTCGATAATCCCTATCTTTGGATGGTTCGTCGTCTTCGGCTATTGGGTTCGCACAGCGCAGAACGTCGCGAACGGCTATGAACTTCCCCTTCCAGAATGGAATGACTTCGGCGGCGATTTCATCCGTGGGTTCAAGGCATGGGTGGCCATGCTCGTCTGGGCTATTCCACTTATCGTCCTCGCATTCTGCGCGGCGATCCCACTGGCCGCCATGAGCAGCTCGTCAAATGGCGCACTGTCTGCCCTCGGCGGACTGATGTTTGTTGGCGTATGGGGCGTCGACTTGATTCTTGGACTGGCGATCGCCTTCATTGCTCCCGTCGTCATTGGTCGCGTCGTGATGCAGGACAACATTTCGGCTGCCTTCGACTTCGCGGGCATCGTAAATGTCGCGCGCGACAACGCGGTTTCGCTGCTGATCATCGTCGGCATGACGGTAGCTCTCCGCTTCGCGGCGAGTTTCGGACTTATCCTGTGCTTCGTTGGTGTGCTCTTCACGTCGTTCCTTTCGATCGTGATGTTGAGCCACCTGTATGGACAATTCTGGCGACGGATGGGGCAGTACGTTCCGGTCGACACCAGCGCGATCATCCCAGGCCCCAGCGTGTAGGCATTGGCCGTATCCATTGGACTATTGGAGAACTACCCGAGGCGATCAATCGCCTCGGGTTCCTTGTCACTGCGCGTTGAATCAATCACCTATTTCCGCACTCAATCCGACCGGCCTTTCAACGCGAGTTGGGTAGCTCAAATCGGTACAAGAAGTTTGACACCGTCCGACTCAAGATTGTACAATAGTGACGTTCGGGTTTTGCGTGTTGACTGATCCGAGGGGTCGATGCAGTTCAAAGATTATTACGAGATTCTTGGGGTGCCCCGTGACGCTGACGAGAAGGCGATCAAGTCCGCCTATCGCAAGAAGGCACGCCAATATCACCCGGACGTCAACAAGACCGACGCTTCCGCGGAAGAAAAGTTCAAAGAGATCAACGAAGCCTACGAGGTGCTGAAGGACTCGGAGAAGCGCTCGCGCTACGACCGTTATGGTTCGGACTGGGAGCGCTATCAGCAGACGACCTCCAGCGGAACGACAACCTCCTCCGGAGACTTCTCTGATTGGTTCTCGGGCGGGCGCACTTCTGGACGCGGTCCACGTTACGAGCAGCAGACTGGCGATTCGTCGGGCTTCTCTGATTTCTTCGAGACGTTGTTTGGCGATACGTTTGGGCGCACTACAACACGTCGCCGCACTCGTCCACAACCGCAGCGCGGGCAAGACTTTGAATACGCACTTGAAATCAGCCTGGTCGATGCCTATACGGGAACAACGCGTCGATTTGACGTGCAGGTCCAGGAGCAGTGCGAGACTTGCCACGGCAGCGGATTGAGCGGCAACAATGTCTGCCCGGTCTGCAACGGCGACGGATACATCCGCCGCACGAAGACATTGGAAGTCAAAGTCCCCGCAGGCGTTCGGACCGGTTCCAAGGTACGCATCGCTGGACAGGGATCACGCGGTGTGTCAGGCGGTCCAAACGGCGACATCTATCTGAACGTCACGATCAAGCCGGATCCGCGCTTTGAGCTCGACGGCGACAACATCAGAACCGAAGCCGACGTGCCCCTCTACACCGCGATTTTGGGCGGTGAGGCTCGCATTCCCACTCTCGATGGACCGGTCGAGCTTCGCATTCCGAAGGGGACGCAGAACGGGCAGCTCTTCCGATTACGCGGGAAAGGGATTCCCTCTCTCAATGGGAAACCGCGAGGGGATCTGTTGGCCCGCATAAAAGTTCGGCTTCCAACCGACCTCAACGAGCACGAACTTGAACTCTTCGAGCAGCTGCGCGATTCGCGCGTGGTGAAGGTCTAGCGACGTCCGGACACGCATCCCGCCGTCGACTGTGAGCGTGTTATAGTAGTCGATGGTCCGCGAGAGTCCTGCTCGCGGACCGTTGAGTGTGCCTGACAAGGGGGTCGGCGTGGCGGTTACCATCATCATCGGCGGTCAGTGGGGCGACGAAGGCAAGGGCAAGATCACGGATGCGCTGGCATCTCGCGCCAGTATGGTGGTTCGCCCCAACGGCAGCACGAATGCCGGCCACACTGTTCAGACCAAAGACGGCGTATTCAAGTTTCATCTGGTCCCGTCTGGTGTGCTTCATCCGGGCTGTGACTGCGTCATTGGCGCCGGAGTTGCCATCCCGCCAGGCGATCTCATCGCCGAATTTGACGATCTAAGCAGCCGCGGTATCGACCTGTCCCACGTCTTCATCAGCGATCGCGCCAACGTCATCATGCCCTTCCATCCGCTCCTCGATCAGCTCGAGGAAGAGCGACGCGGGTCACACAGCATTGGAACAACCCTCCGGGGCAACGGGCCGGCCTATGAGGACAAGGCGGGGCGTCGTGGCGTGCGCATGGCAGATCTGCTCGATGAGAAGTCCCTGATCGAACGCCTGAACATGGTCGTGCCGGAAAAGAACATCCTCCTGTCCAGCCTGTACGGTGCGGAGCCGCTCGACCTGCAAGAGATGCTGGAGCAGTTCGCGGCATATGGAGAGACGCTCGGGCCGCGAGTGGTCGCCTCTGAAATCATGGTTCAGGATGCCATCGAAGCGGGCAAATCGATCCTGATCGAAGGTGCCCAGGCCGCGCTGCTCGATATCGACTACGGTACCTACCCATACGTTACGTCGACCTCACCTACTGCTGCTGGAGCCTGTCAGGGGGCGGGAGTGGGACCGACCCAGGTGACGTCGGTAGTCTCCGTGTACAAGGCCTACACGACGCGAGTCGGTGCGGGACCATATCCGAGCGAGCTGAACGACGAAACTGGCGAACAGCTTCGCCAGCGTGGACGGGAATTTGGCACAACCACCGGACGGCCGCGGCGCACAGGTTGGTTTGACGCAATTGCCGCCCGTTACTCGGTGCGGCTTAATGGCGTCACGCACGCCGCGGTCACCAAACTCGACATTCTCGACCCGCTGGACGAGATTCAGATCTGCGTCGGCTATGAGCTCGACGGTAAGCAGCTGACCGCTCCACACGCGGTAGCTGCGGTCTACGGTCAGGTCACTCCGATCTTTGAGTCGATGCCAGGCTGGCAGTCAGACACGTCGGAGCTCACCGAGTACACGCAGCTACCGGTGAACGCCAAGCGCTACGTCGATCGACTCGAGGAGCTTCTCGGAGTACCGGTCTCCATGGTTGGACTCGGCCCCTCACGCGAGCAATTGCTCTGGCGCCGGAACGATCTCATCAATTAGAGGTGCGCTGCGCCTCTTCAAGCGGTTGACGCGTTGCCCGCGGCATCATAGACTCCGAACGATTCCACGGTTCCGACGCCAGAGGCCCCGCATAAGGAGCGCGCATTGCTTGATGCCAGGCAGATTCAGGAAATCATCCCGCACCGCTATCCATTTCTCCTCGTCGATCGCATCATCGAGATCGAATACGGCAAACACGCGGTGGGCATCAAGAACGTCACTATGGGCGATCCATTCTTCCAGGGACATTTCCCCGATCATCCGGTGATGCCCGGCGTGCTCATTGTTGAAGCCTTGGCCCAGGTTGGCGCCGTAGCCCTACTAGGCATGGAGGAGAATCGCGGCAAACTGGCGCTCTTCGCGGGGATCGACGGTGTGCGTTTCAAGCGCCAGGTGATTCCTGGGGACGTGCTTCGACTCGAGGTCGAAGTTGGCAAGATGCGCCGCGGAGTCGGAATCGGCAACGCTGAGGCGACTGTCGACGGTCAATTGGCCGCAAAGGGACAGCTGATGTTCGCGGTCATCAACGACACATCTGAATCCTGATCGATCCATGCGTGATCAGGTCGTCAGCATTCTTTCCCGCGCTCTTGATCGATCAAGACGACCGGCCAATGCTGAGCCTCCAGCTCCGGACAGCGTCCGCCGTATCTTGGTCGTCAAGCCATGCTGCTTCGGCGACGTGATGATGGCGACTCCCGCTCTGCGAGCGATCGGCTCGCGATTTCCGGACGCCGTGATCGACGTTCTAACCACGTCCTGGTGCGCCGAGGCGCTACGCAACAACCCACAGGTCCATTCGGTCTACCGCTATCCTGACACGCTCACCATCCTGGGATTTCTCAGGCTTGCGCGTCGAGTTCGGCAAGGTCGATACGACCTTGGTGTCAGTCTGGATCGTTCTCCAATCGTCAACAGCCTCCTCTTCGTTTCAGGTATTCCTGAGCGCGCCGGCATCGACAGTTCAGGAAGAGGTGTCGGACTGACCAGGCGTGTGCCGCCGAAACCCGGGGAGCATGAAACCGACCTCTATCTGCGCGTAGCAAAGGTGGTTGGCGCGGTCAACTTCGATCCAAAACCTGAATATTGCTCCCTGTACGAAGCGCGCCAAGCGGCGAATCGGTTGTTGGATGGATTGCCGGGTCCGATCGTCGTGATCCACCCCGGAGGCGCGGTCAACCCCGGATCGAGCTTTCTCTCCAAGCGCTGGCCGGCTGAGATGTTCGGGGCGTTGGCATCCGAGCTCATCCACCGGAACCGCGCGAGCGTGGTCGTGGTTGGCGCGGACTCGGATCAATCCGCCACTCAAGGGACGGTCGATTTCACGGATGGCGAAGTCCTTGATCTCTCGGGACAGCTGTCGATTCCAGAACTCGCCGCTGTCTGCGAACGAGCCCAGCTCTTTGCCGGCAACGACAGCGGCATGTCACATTTGGCCAGCGCGGTGGGAACACCAACCGTGACGATCTTTGGACCGACCGACCCGGATATGTATCGGCCACTTGGGCCGAACAGCGAGGTCTGCAGCTCAGGATTCAAGGCCCCAGCAAACGGTGCCAGGGACCTGCGTCGACCGAACCCTCAATCGGACGAAAACGCCGATATCAGTATGGTCTCCGTCTCCGACGTTCTTCGAACCTGCGAGAGACTGCTTGCGGTCTCCGAACCAGCCGGGACTTCCTGATGCGGGAGATTGCCCGATCTGCGGTTCGCGCAACGATCATGTCTCGATCGCGGCCGATCTACGAGCCGATCCCGCGGCATATCTTGCTCGTGCGCCCTGACCACCTGGGCGACGTCCTGTTTCTACGGCCGGGTCTTAAACGCTTCCGTGAGGCGTTGCAAGATTGGCACATCACGTTGGCTGTCGGGCCCTGGTCTCAGGCCGTCGCCGCGAACGACACGGACGTCGACGAGATCATCACCATCCCATTTCCAGGGTTCAATCGAAACGACGGCGACACGCCGTGGCAGCCATATCGACTCTTGTTAGGTGAAGCGGACAAGCTGCGGGACGCTCGACCGGCCGCCATCGTCATTCTGCGTGATGACCATTGGTGGGAGGGACTTGTGGCACGCCTAGCTGGCGCTCCCAAGATCATTGGGGCGGAGCACCCGTCAATGAACGGGCTGTTGACTGCATCCGTCCAAGTTCGTTCCCAACACTGGGCGGCGCGGAACGTCGAACTGCTTGACTGCACCGCTAGGATGCTCGGGGCGGAAATTGACGACCATCTTCCCACACCTTTGTGTGATCCTCTGCGGTGGAACGTGACGAACCATTACCGATCTTCGGCGGCAGCGCTGCTGACGTCGGTCGGCATCGAACGCCCGTTTGCCGTGATCCACCCGGGAAGCGGCGCGCCAGTCAAACAGTGGCCCACTGATCGCTGGGCTCGGGTCGCCGATTCGTTGGCGGAGGACGGGCTGTCCGTGATTCTGACCGGGAGCGAAGCAGAACGACCATACGTGGCGCGCATTGTGGAGGCGGCGCAGTCGCGTCTTACGTCCATCGCGGGGCAGACCAACGTCGGCTGTCTGGCCGCGGTGTTTGATCAAGCTCGAGTCGTTGCGGGAGTCGATAGCGGGCCTCTACATCTGGCGGTTGCGGTTGACACGCCAACCGTTCACATTTTCGGTCCAAGTGACATCGCCTGCTACGGTCCGTGGGGAGATACGCGGCGGCATCGCGTGATCACAGCCGGGCTTTCGTGTCCACGTTGTGGAGATCTCAGCCTTTCGCGCGACGAAGGCGCGGGCTGCATGGTTGCGGTTTCAGTCGACACGGTTCTCGGTTCCGTCCGAGACCTGCTTTCGATCCATGGCTAACGCGCGCGCGTTGAGGATCGGCATTGACGCCAGTAGAGCGGCGATCGCCAAGCAGACCGGCACTGAGCGCTATTCCCAACGAATCATTCAAGAGCTTCTCGACCTCATCATCGACGAGCAAGTTCGGCTTTTCGTCAATGGCAAACAACCCATACCATTCCGGCAGCGCGCCGACGTAACTCAGCGACTCATCCCGTTTCCGCGCCTCTGGACGCATTGCCGCCTATCTGCCGAGCTCGCGCGTCATCCGGTCGACGCCCTGTTTGTGCCCTCTCACGTCGTGCCGCCGGTCCATCCTGATGCCACGGTGGTCACCGTCCATGATCTCGGCTACTTACACGAGCCGGACGCGCATACCGATTCCGCCCGGCGCTATCTGGAATGGTCGACGCGCTGGAGCGTAAAAGCAGCGCGTCGAGTTATCGCGATCTCGGAGTCTACGAAGCAGGATCTCGTCGCGCGCTACGGCGTGCCACCCGAGAAGATCACCGTCATCCACCATGGTGTCGACGAGCGCTTTCGGCCCGCGTCTCGGGCTGAGATCGATCGCGCACGTGAATGGCTCGGGATCGACGGCCCATTCGTCCTGTATGTCGGGACGATACAACCGCGCAAGAACCTGGTTCGGCTCGTCCAGGCATTCGAGCGAATCGCCGATCAACATCCCGACCTGCATCTCGTCCTCGTGGGAAAGCGGGGATGGAAGACCGAAGAAATCACTTACGCTGCTCAAAGGTCACGGTATTCGAGCCGGATCATTCTCCCTGGGCACGCACCGGACGACCTACTTCCCGGTCTCTACTCTGCCGCCACCGTCTTCACACTGCCGTCCTTATACGAGGGCTTCGGGATGCCGGTCGTCGAAGCGATGGCGTGTGGCACACCCTGCATCGTGTCCAATCGCGGCTCATTACCGGAAATTGCGGGCGATGCCGCTGTGACCATCGATCCAATGGACGTGGACGGGATGGCGATATCGCTTTCGAACTGGCTATCGGATGACGAACGCGCCACACGGATCGACGCGGGAATCAAGCACGCCAGGTCGTTTTCTTGGACCCGAGCCGGAGAGATGACGCTGGAAACGATCCGCGACGCTATGAGGGAAGACGCTTCACGTCATGGACGTTGATGCACCGGTCACCGGAGTCTCTGTCAACCGCATTCTTGTGGTCAAGCTGGCCGATATGGGCGACGCCATCCTCGCCACATCAGCGGTTGGAGCGCTTCGTCGTGCTCACCCTTACGCGCGCATCGACGTTCTGACGGCCGGTGCTGGCGCCGCGGTCTTCGGCATGTGCAAAGCGGTCGACGAAGTCCTCACGCTCAACAAAGCGGCGTTTGACCAGCCGACCGGGCTGCTGAATCCCCTGGCCGCTGCCTCGTTGCTGGCGCTAACTGCGCGACTTAGAGCCCGCAGCTACGACACAATCGTCCTCTTGCATCATCTAACGACACATTTCGGCGCACGAAAGTTCGGCTGGCTTAGTGCTGCCATTGGTGCGACGAAACGTGTCGGTCTCGACAACGGGCACGGGACGTTCCTGACTGACCGTGTCTTCGATCTCGGATTCGGGGCGAAATCGGTCCATGACTACGGACTAGACGTCGTCGCGCTCCTTGGAGCTGATCGTCGCGGAGCGCGACCAGAGGTATCCGTGCCAGCTGAAGCTGAAGGTGAAGTTGATGAACTGCTGAGAGCAACCGGCGTTCCGGAAGACTTCGTCGTGATACATCCCTCGGTCGGCGACTACGCCGCGGCCCGGAACTGGTATCCCGAACGGTTCGCTTTCGTGGCTTCGGCGTTATATCGGAGCTTCAGGCTTCCTGCGGTACTGGTTGGTGCCTCGGACGCTATGGATGCATCACAGCAAATTGCGCAAGATGTGCTGTCGATGAATCTAGTCGGCCGCACGACCGTGCCGCAGCTCGCCAGTCTGTTACGTCGCGCACGGCTGGTGATCGGAGCTGACAGCGGAGTGGTGCATCTCGCCGCGGCTCTCGAGGTACCGACAATCGCCATCTTTGGACCTTCAAATCAACAATCCTGGTCACCTGTCGGCGCAGTTAGCGAGGAAGAGTTTTTGCGGGATCCAACCCGGTCGCGGGTCGTCCTTGTGAGATCCGAAATTCCATGCTCCCCCTGCTTCTACGTTGGATTCTCCCTGGGACGGCGCGACGGATGCCACCTGCGGACTTGTCTGGACCTTCTATCCGCTGATCGAGTTACCCAAATCGCAAGTGCTATTCTCACCGAAACCGCGCCTCAAAAATCCGCAAACTAATTGGGTCACTGGCTCGCATTTTCATCAATCTCGTTGTTCAATGCATCTATGGCGCGAGATCAGCGTGAGCGCCAAGAGTGAAATTGGTATTGGCCGTGCTCCGCGGGCAAGCACGGATATCGTCGACCACAAATGGAGGTCCTAAGATTCATGAGTGACAAGAAGATTCGCGTAGCTATTGTCGGGGTGGGAAACTGCGCTTCATCTCTCGTTCAAGGCGTCGAGTATTACAAGAATGCGGACCCGAGGGAGTTTGTGCCGGGTCTCATGCATGTCGACCTGGGTGGCTATCACATCGGTGATATCGAGTTCAGTGCCGCGTTTGACGTCGACGTGAACAAGGTCGGCAAGGATCTTTCTGAAGCGATCTACGCCGAGCCGAACAACACCTTTCGTTTCGCCGACGTCCCGCACCTTGGCGTGCCGGTCTACCGTGGAATGACCCATGACGGTCTCGGCAAGTATCTCTCTGAGATCATTACTAAGGCGCCCGGCCCTACGGCCGACATCGTCGGCATCCTGCGTGACACAAAGACTGACGTGGTCATCAACTACCTGCCAGTTGGCAGTGAGATGGCGACCAAGTGGTACGTCGAGCAAGTCTTGGAGGCGGGTTGCGCATTTGTTAACTGCATTCCGGTCTTCATCGCTCGCGAGGAGTACTGGCAGAAGCGATTCCGCGATCGCGGACTGCCGATCATCGGTGACGACATCAAGAGCCAGGTCGGGGCGACCATCACCCATCGCATGCTGACCCGTCTCTTCGCCGATCGAGGCGTGCGCATCGATCGCACCTATCAGCTGAACTTCGGCGGCAACACCGACTTCCTCAACATGCTGGAGCGCGAGCGGTTGGAGTCCAAGAAAATCTCCAAGACCAACGCCGTGACAAGTCAGATCGATTACCCGTTGGATTCCGAGAACGTGCACGTTGGTCCGAGCGACTACGTTCCGTGGCTGAAGGATCGCAAGTGGGCGCACATTCGTGTTGAAGGTACGACATTCGGCGACGTACCGCTCAACCTCGAGATGAAGCTCGAGGTTTGGGACTCACCAAATTCGGCTGGCGTTGTGATAGACGCGTTGCGCTGCGCCAAGCTCGCGATGGACAACAAAATCGGCGGAGCGTTGCTGGCTCCTTCGGCGTATTTCATGAAATCGCCACCGATCCAGTATCATGACGACGAGGCGCGCGAGATGGTTGAGAGCTTCATCCGAGAAACCGCCGCTCAGCGAGTGGCTGTCGAAGTTAGCGGCGGCGACTAGTCCGGCGAACACCCTCTCCTGAATGACCATGCGGCGGCCGGCCAACTACCGGCCGCCTTTTCGCGCCACTTTCCGCGGGTTTAGATGCAAGCGGTTTCGACCCGCAACGGATTTGGATTCTGTCCCAAGGCAAGGATTGAGATGACCAGCACGCAATCGGCCATCGCAATCAACCTCTCATACGTCCTCCACGAGCGATCTGATTCTTCGGTGGTCGCACGATTCGCGGCTGACATCGAGCGTGATCGCCGGGAACGCGATCGTCTAATAGCAAAATTCCGAGGGCTATCGGTCGATGAGCGTGGGCGGCTAATCGTCCTTGAGGGGACCGTGCCAAGTTCTGGTCAATCTAAACTAAGAATCGTCTCGGTCAAGCTCGGCGCGTGGCGTATGCTCGAATCTTTGTTGTCGGCTGCATGCCCCTCTGTCGAGGAGGCATGTATCTCGATGGAATTTGTCGACGGGAATGACGGAATTCGATCAACACGGAGCCTGTTTCGCGGGCCTGCCCACCTGTGTATATCGAACGATTCGCAACCCGGCGAAACTTCGGACTACTTCGCGGCGGCGATTCTTCGTCCCGGTGGCGCCTCGATCCAGTTACGGCTAGAGCCACTCGGTCCGAACCTGTATGAGGACGGCCAGGTTCAGAGCGGTTGGTACCGGACTGGAGCAATAGTCGAGAAGACGATCCGTGAGTTTGTGCTGCAGTGGGATTGTGACCGATCATTGTGGGACGAACCCGCCGAGGCAACGCTGCCGGAATTCGGAACAACTGCAATCAGTCGTGAGGACGCCTGAATGTGGACCCTGAGAGCACTGCGAATCGGAGCATTCCTAACCCCAATTCTTCCGGCGTGGTTCGGCTACGGACTGTGTCGCTTTCTCGCAGCCATCTTCTATCTGGTGAAAGTGCCAACTCGGTCACAAGTGATCGAAAACCTGCGACACGTCGAACCGGACCGGTCCTGGATTCGTTACCAGTACGACGCGGTCAAGGTCTTCATCACCGTAAACGCGAATTACTACGACATGCTTCGGCTTCGGACTGTCGATCAGGATGTGTTCCATGAACTATTGACGGTTCATGGCAAGGAACACCTTGACCAGGCGCTGAAGGATGGCAAAGGCGTTGTCATTCTATCGGCGCACCTTGGCAATTTCAGCGTGGTGGGGAAATATCCGGCATCCATCGGCATCCGTTCCGCCATCATCGCCGAACGAGTACAACCATCCGGGCTCTTCAACTTCATGGTCAGACTCCGCAGCGCCACAGGAGTGGACATTCTCCCTCCGGGACGCGAAGCAATTCCGCCAATCCTCCGCTTGCTGCGATCAAACGGCGCACTTCTCGTTGCCGGCGACCGCGATGTTTCTCACCAGGGAATGGACGTGGAGTTCTTTGGTGAGACCGCCTCTTTGCCGGCCGGTCCAGCGCTCCTCGCGATGCGCTCCGGGGCAGCGCTAATTCCCGCCTACACGGTACGAACCTCTGCTCGTCGCTCGGCTGTTTACATCCATCCACCGCTCGAACTCGTTCGCTCGCACGATCGTGAAGCCGACCTACGCACGAATGTTCAGATAATGGCTCGCGCGTTGGAGAAGATGATCGCCCACGATCCCACGCAGTGGGGCGTGCTTCAGCGCGTTTGGGGAGCGCCGCCGGAGACTCTGCAGCAGCGAGGCGAAGGCATCGGGCCCGTTCCAACCACGATCTCGGAACACGGCAACGTGCCCAAACTCTCGTCGCCGTCTGACGCAGAGCGTCACGTGGAGTCCACGTCCAACACCCGGTAGCGGTATCCCTGGTCGATCAGGAATCGTTGCCGTCTAGCCGCAAACTCGACCTCTCGCGTTCCAGCGATGACCAACGTGTAGAACGTGGCTCGATCGCCGCTGGCCTTTGGCCGCAGTACGCGTCCGACTCGTTGCGCTTCCTCCTGACGTGATCCGAACGCCCCTGAGATTTGGATGAGTATGGAAGCCGACGGAAGGTCGACACCGACGTTGGCAACGCGTGACAGCGCCAGCCGCCGGATGTCGCCCGATCGAAAACGCAGATAGAGATCACCGCGGGATCGCGCTGGCGTTTGGCCAGTAACCATGGGCGCATCGGCAACTCGCGAAACAGCCGCCACTTCGGTCAGTCGGTGGGCAACCAGCAGAGTCGCATCGTCTGGATGTCGTACCAGGATGCGACGGACCACCTTCAGTTTGGCGGCCAACATCCGGTCAGCGGTCACTTCGCGGCTCCGCGAGAGATGAATGCGAAGCTCCACGCAGTCGACCGGCGCGATCCAGCCATGTCGCTCAAGCTCGCGCCACGGCGCCGAGTAGACGGTTGGACCCACAAGCGAGAAGACCTCTCTTTCGCGCCCGTCCTCGCGAACCAGTGTGGCCGTCAATCCGAGCCGCCTGATCGACTGAACGGTCGCACTCTGGCGAAAGACGTCCGCGGGCAACGAATGCACTTCGTCGTAAATGATCAACCCCCACGGTTGATCGAGCACCTCCGCGAGACCAGCGCCATTCCCACCAGCCGACGACGTCAATGCCTGATACGTCGCGACCGTGATCGGTCCAGTGGGAACGCCCCTTCGATAGGTGACGATCGATTTCGACTCAACCGTCGTCATGGACGAGAAGTGCGCGATCCACTGGTCGCCGATCGTGCGGCTCGGCGTGATGATCAGCGTTCGAGCCCCGAGCGATGCCGCAATTGCGACTCCTACGACCGTCTTGCCGGCGCCGCACGGGAGAAGAACGACACCGCCAGAGACCGCTCGATCGACGAACCGTCTCACCGCCTGTGCTTGATAGGGCCGCAACGTCACGTCAGGGTTGAGATCGAAGTCGAACCGAGGTGAAGTCGACATCGACGCTTCATCCAGGACTGGGTAGCCACGCTCAGCCAATCTTCCCTTGACCCAGCCCCGAATTGACGCCGGTACATTCACGACTGCACCATCGAGTTTGAGTCCGTATTCGTCAGCAATCTGGCGCAGCAGCGCCCTGTCTTCGGATTCCAACCGCAGCGAATCGGGATCTCCTGAGAGTCGGAGCACACCGAAGGCAGCCATCGCACGTTGGATGTGAGCGATAAGGCTGGCCGGCGGTTCGTTCTGGCCCAACTCGGCCAACCACGCCATGATCACGCGGGAACTCATGCCCGAGGCGGCGGCAGACCAGAGGGAAAGATCGCTCACTCGATAGACGTGGTATGGACCAGCCGCCTGCTGGAGCTCAGCAAACGAACGCAGCATGTCGCGTGCCGAGTCGAAGCCTGCGGTGTCCGACATGAGCAGTATGGAATGGTCGTTTTGAAAGACGAGTGTACGCGCATCGCGCCGCATGTGATCACCAAATCGTTCGGTCAGGAGAAAAGGGCCATGAATCCCCGATGATACATGCCATCTGTACAGATGACCGGCACGAGCCTGTTTCGAATCTACGGTATTCTAAGATCCAGTTGAAGGTACACGGTGCTCAGTTGGGAGTGGTTATGCAGGTGGTTGACGCGGATGCCGCCGTGAAACTCGTGAACTCGGGAGACCGCGTCTACGTTCATGAGGCAGCCATGGCGCCTACGTCCCTGATAGAGGCGCTCGTGAGGCGTGCCGATGAGCTCAACGACGTGGAGATCATGCATCTTCACACGGAGGTCCCGGCGCCCTACGTGTCACCTGACTATGCGGGACGTCTTCGTCTCAACGCGCTCTTCGTCGGCGGGAACGTGCGTAGCGCCGTAAACGCCGGGGATGCGGATTATACTCCCGTCTTTCTGTCGGAGATCCCGTCTCTCATGTCTGATGGGACCCTCCCAGTTGACGTTGCACTCGTGCAGCTTTCCTCTCCCGATCTCCACGGATACTGTCGTCTTGGCACGTCCATCGCCTGCGCACGCGCTGCTGTCGACAGCGCCAAAGTCGTCATCGCCGAACTCAACCCCCGCGTCCCGCGCACTATGGGCAATTCGGCGGTCCACGTCAGCCGCATCACCGCGGCGGTCGAGGTCGATCGTCCGCTTCCGGTACACGAGCCGCCTGTTATCTCCGAAACAGAGCGACGTATCGGAGACAACGTCGCGTCGATCATTCCCAACGGCGCCACACTGCAGGTCGGAATCGGGTCGATCCCAGCGGCCGTGCTGCGCGCTTTGCCCAACCACGAAGACCTTGGCGTCCACACCGAGATGTTCACCGATGAACTGATCGACCTGGTCGAGTCAGGGGTTGTGACCAATCGACTCAAAACTCGCTTCCAGGGTCGAATCGTCACCTCATTCGCGAGTGGAACGCAGCGACTTTTCGATTTCGTGAACGACAACCCGTTCGTGGAGTTTCATCCGTCCAACATCGTCAACGATCCGGCTGAGATCCGACTACAACATTCAATGGTGGCACTCAACTCCGCCATTGAGATCGATATCACAGGCCAGGTCTGCGCCGATTCGATTGGAGAGCGCATTTTCAGCGGCATCGGTGGCCAAATGGACTTCATTCAAGGCGCGATCCGAGCCAAAGACGGTCGAGCGATCATCGCGCTCCCCTCCACCGCCCAGAACGGCGCGACGTCGCGCATCGTTCCACGGCTCAAACCAGGCGCTGGTGTTGTAACGACGCGTGGTCACGTACAGTGCATCGTAACTGAACATGGCGTGGTCAACCTGCGGGGGAGATCGTTACGCGAGCGCGCCGAGCTCCTCATCAGCGTCGCCCATCCTGATTTCCGGACTGATCTCCACCGGGCCGCCGTCGAACGCAAACTGTTCCCGGTCTAGCTCGCCGGCATTCACCCAGCGTGGTGTCCGAACACGAATCTCGGCACTCAGACATCCACTCCAACCGAGGAACCGGACGCCTGCGAAGCGCGGGAATCGAATCCGATTTCCGGGCCGTACGTCCACATCAATCCAATGCGTGGCAATTCGGAGCCAGCCCCCGCGATAAACAGCAGTTTGCGCAATCGAACGGACCGAGTTCACGCATGTTCACGACGCCGCGATCCGTCGATGAACGCCGAAAAATGGTAAAATTCGTTGGATAGCGTTTCGAAATTACCTTGTGTGGAGGCCCAAATCCGTGGACATCGGCTCAGTCCGTCCCATCGACATCGACTCGGAAATGCGGCGTTCGTATCTCGATTACGCAATGAGCGTGATCGTCCAGCGCGCGCTCCCGGATGTGCGTGATGGATTGAAACCAGTTCAGCGTCGCATCCTCTACGCGATGCACGACATGGGGCTCCGTCCGAATACGAAATATCGAAAGAGCGCCGGTATCGTCGGTGAGGTGCTTAAGTCGTTTCATCCGCACAGTGACACCGCCGTCTATGACGCCCTCGCCCGCATGGTCCAGCCATTCTCGCTCCGTTACCCACTCGTCGATGGACAGGGGAACTACGGCTCGGTCGATGGCGACGCACCCGCAGCCATGCGCTACACCGAGGCCAAGCTCGCGGCAATCTCCGAAGAGATGCTGCGAGACATCGACAAGCGGACAGTCGACTTCCGACCTAATTACGATGGCGAAGCCTTCGAGCCGTCGGTCCTACCAGCGAAACTGCCCAATCTGCTCATCAACGGAGCCTCCGGCATCGCGGTTGGTATGGCGACGAACATTCCGCCGCACAACCTGACCGAGGTCTGCGACGGTTTGATCTACTTGATCGATAATCCCGACGCGACCATCGAGGACCTCGTCGAAATCGTAACCGGTCCCGATTTCCCGACCGGCGGCATCATCCTCGGCCGAGAAGGCATCCGCGCCGCCTACGCCACCGGTAAGGGTCGGGTAGTTGTTCGAGCGCGGGCAATGATCGAGGAAAGCCCACGCAACAACCGGTTCGACATCATCGTCACCGAACTCCCCTACCAGGTGAATAAAGCGGTGCTAATTGAGCGCATTGCTGATTACGTCAAACTTGGACGCCTGGACGGGATTCACGACCTGCGGGACGAGTCGGACCGCACCGGTATGCGCATCGTCATCGAACTGAAGCGGGACGCGCAGCCGGGCAAGGTGCTGAATGCGCTTTACAAGCACACGGCGCTGCAACAGTCGTTTGGCGTCAATACGCTGGCGTTGGTCGAAAATGGTTCGCAGCCACGCGTTCTGACACTCAGGCGCGTCTTGCAGCTCTATCTAGACCATCGCAAGGACGTGGTTCGCCGACGCACCGAGTATGAGCTGACCAGGGCGCGCCGTCGAGCACACCTCGTGGAAGGTCTCAAGATCGCGCTGGACCACCTTGACGAGGTGATTCGAACGATCCGAGCATCCCGAACGTCGGATGAGGCTCGCCAGCAGCTGATCGCCACCTTCGGTCTTTCTGATGCCCAAGCCGACGCGATTCTGGAGATGCAGCTTCGCCGTCTGGCCGCGCTAGAACGACGGCGTATCGAAGACGAATACCGTGATCTGCTCAAGGAAATCGCGGCACTCGAGGAACTTCTGGCCGATCCAGCCAAGATCCTGAGCGTCATCCGCGACGAGCTGACCGATCTCCGTGACCGATTCGGCGACGAGCGGCGCACCCAGATTCAGGATATCTCCGGCGAGATCACTGACGAAGACCTTATCCCGGAAGAGGACGTGCTCGTCACCATCACGAACCGGGGCTACATCAAGCGTTTGCCGCACGAGACGTATCGCGTGCAACGACGTGGTGGCAAAGGTGTTACCGGTGTGACGCTGCGAGACGAAGACGGCGTGCAGCACATCGTCTCCGCGAATACGCACGATAGCCTGCTCTTCTTCACCGATCAGGGACGCGTCTATCAGCTCAAGGTCTATGACATTCCCGAGTCAAGTCGCACAGCGAAGGGCATTCCGGTCATCAATCTCATCGGCTTGCACCCCAACGAAACGATTACGACGTTGCTTCCGGTTGCGGACTTCGACGCGGCCAGCTACCTGTTCATGTGCACACGCAATGGGCGAATCAAGCGGACGACGCTGGAGCAATTCTCCGCGGTGCGGTCTTCCGGATTGATCGCGATAGGGCTGGATGAGAGCGATTCGCTTGCTTGGGTTCGCATGACCAGTGGTGAGGATGATCTGATTCTGGTCTCAAGCGGCGGACACGCGATCCGCTTCCATGAGAGCGATGCGCGTCCAATGGGCCGCACGGCGGCCGGCGTGATCGGCATCCGCATGGCAAGCAATGAACTGGTGATCGCCGCGGAGGTCGTTCTGCCTGACGCCGATCTGCTGGTCATCTCGCAGCACGGATATGGCAAGCGAACCTCGTTGGACGAATTCCGGGTGCAGCGACGCGGCGGAGGTGGCGTCTCGGCCATGAAGCTATCGAAGCGCAATGGCGCCCTGGCTGCGGCACGCGTCGTCGATGAATCGGACAGCGTCATGCTCGTCACCGAACGGGGCATGATCATCCACGTCCCGGCACGGCAGATCTCACAAATCGGCCGTGCGACTCAGGGCGTTAGCGTGATGCGGCTCGCCGATGGCGACCGGGTCGCGTCGATCACTCCGATCAACGCGGAAGAGGAACAAGAGATCAGTGAGAGTGACATTGTTCCAAACGGCTCCGAGCCGGCAATGCAGATGCCCAATGGGAAAGAAGAGCCGGAAGACAACAACTGATCGGCTTCCCTCTAGGTTCGAAAATCTTCGAGATCATCGAGGTCAACCGATTCGTCGGTTGACCTCGATCTTGGTTGAGGATGCCGCTGACGGGAACGCCGGGTCGAACGCCGAGACCGTGGTCCCTTGCGAGGCGGAAACGTGTCGCCGAAGAATCCCTCACCGCTTGGAATGAGCGGCGCGAGCAACGCAATCCCGATCACGATGATGAATACTGGGTGAACCACCGACACCGGAGCGGGACGTCCTCCGAACGCAAAACCGCAGCCGGTGATCAGCGCCGCCAGAAAGACGTAAAACACATAACCGATCGCCGGGAAAACCACCGCGAATCCGCCGGAGACGATTTGCGCGACGCTCGTGATAACTGCCGCCGCGAACCAGGCAATGGCTAAGGCCAGCACGATCGACGTCGTCTTGAAATCTGAATACGCCGACACGAGCGCGATGACTGACAGTGGTGCGGGCACGAAGAGAACACCCCACGACAGCGCCTGTCGACCGCGCAAACGCGAGCCAAACAGAATCAGTCCGATGACGATGATCGTCGCCGCAACTATGGTCTGAAGGTAAACCGACGACTCGGCTCGGCGGAGCGGTCCGCTTCCCGTCGCCGAAAACGCGTTGACTACCAATACCGGTGACAGAATCCCGAGAATCAGCCCATCCATCAGCCAGGATGCGCGGCTCAGCGGGCTCCCCCAACTCGACTGCAACGTGCCGCCTGCCAACAAGAGCAGGACCAGCAGAGGTCCCGCCACCGAGAGCCAGGCCGCGGGCACTCGTCCAGACGAAGGGAGAAGGAGCATGAACGCGATGGCGATGCGCGGAACGAGGATTTCGACCGTTTCAGGAACCGCGTCCTGACCACGAAAGAAGCTCAGCGGTGAGCGTGACTTCTCAATCGCTGGCGAGTCGGGCGCGACCGGTGGTTCCCACCGTTCCACTAATGCTCCTCGCGATCAATCAACAGGCGATCAACCCCCGATACGCGGCGTCTCTTCCAAACGGCAAGGGTGCTCGGCTTGGCGGCGTTCGATGGCGCGGACAGTATGAGGACCGAATGATACGTCCTGGTGATTTGTCTCGTCATGTGACCCCCTAATACCTCTTGAACGCTGCTCCGGATGTTACGATACGCACACCCGTACGGATGGTCACGGGATGATCAATCACCACGAGAGAGGTGCGCAGCTGATCCCGGGAAATCGACTTGGAATCTTCGGAGGAACGTTCGATCCGATTCACCTCGGTCATCTCCTCATCGCTGAAGAGCTGATGTTCCGGCTCTCGCTTGACCGCGTCCTATTCCTGCCGTCCAACCTACCCCCCCATAAGACGGGACAGATGGTCGGTCCCAACGATGACCGAATGGTGATGTTGCGTGCCGCGTTGCAGGGCAACCCACATTTTGACATTTCCACGGTCGACATGGACCGCCCCGGGCTGTCCTACACGGCCGACAGCCTTGAAATCCTGGGAGAGCGACATCCACATTCCGAGCTTATTTTTTTGATGGGACAGGATTCGCTGCGAGATCTGCCAACCTGGCACGATCCGAACCACATCGCTCGCAGCGCACGCCTGGGCGTCGCGTTGCGACCGGGAGTCAATGTGGATCTTGACGCGATCATATCGGCCGTTCCAGATGCACGAGATCGCATCGAACTCATTCCGGTGCCGTTGATCCAAATCTCGTCCCGAGAGATTCGCCGACGCGTTCGCAGCGGCGAGCCGATTACCTATCACGTGCCCAAGCCTGTTGAAGAGCACATCCTGGCCCGCAACCTCTATCGCGACCGGTAAACAGCGCCGCGAACCCCCAAATCCGTTTTGACGACCGGTATCGCCGCGACTATAATCCCCTTTTGTTTGTCGCCAAGTGGCGGAACGATGTCTTGGTCGGCGCTGGCACTCCGGCTAATTGGAGCGAGCCAGCCTTGAGGAGTTCCCACATTGCGCAATATCCGTTGGACACCTTGGTTCACTCTCGGCTTCATCGTCTTGCTCACGATCGGCTCAGTCTGGGTTGATCTACCCGGACATACTCTTGATCCTTTGAACTGGAAGAACCGGGTGTTCGTCCACAAGGGTCTCGATCTTCAGGGCGGGCTGCAAGTTGTCTTACAGGCAAATCCGCCGGCTGGACAATCCGTCGACCATGACACCCTGCTCGGCACGATGGACACGATCAAACGACGTGTCAACGGACTTGGTGTGAGCGAGCCACTGATCCAGACCCGTGGCAGCGACCAGATTGTGATTGAGCTGCCAGGCGTCGACAATCCAGAAAACGCCGTTCGCGTACTGCAGCAGACGGCGTTGCTCGAAATTATCGATCCGCAGGGGAACTATCTGCCAGTCGGCACCACGGTGACGACGTCTCTCGGGGGACCGGAGCAGGTAAACGGCGCAGCGGGAACTCCAGGAGCAGGAACACCGGGCGCAACGCCAGGAGCGACTCCCGCGGCCGGCACGGAGGCAACGCCGGGCGCGACTCCCGTTGCGGGATCGACGACCGATAATTCGAGTGCTCCCACCGGTCCAACATATCAGACGATCATCACCGGCGCGGATCTCAAGGATGCGTATCCGACAACCGATCAAGTAGGTTCGCTTGTCGTCGGGTTCACGCTGAAATCAGATGCCGCCGCCAAGTTTTACCAGTACACCAGCACACACATCGGTCAGCCGATGTCGATCGTCGTCGACAAGAAGGTCATCAACTCCGCGACCATTCAAGGGGCGATTTCTGACACTGGTCAGATCAGCGGTATGAATACGTCCGAGGTCCGAGATCTCTCGCTCCAGCTGAAGTCTGGCGCATTGGCGGTCCCACTCGAGGTGATCCAGAGTCAGGTGGTAGGACCGACTCTCGGACAGGATTCGATCCACAAGAGCGTGGTCGCGGGTCTCTCCGGACTGACTATCGTCGCGCTCTTCATGATCCTCTTCTACCGGCTGCCAGGGTTCCTCTCGGTAGTGGCGCTGGTCATCTACACGTTGTTAGTGTTCGCCCTGTTCCAGCTCATACCGGTCACGCTCACGCTCGCCGGTATCGCGGGCTTCATTCTGTCAATCGGTATGGCCGTCGATGCCAATGTGCTTATTTTCGCGAGACTCAAGGAAGAATTACGTCTTGGACATCCAGTCGCGAGAGCGGTCGACGCCGGTTTCGATCATGCTTGGCCGTCGATCCGCGACTCCAACATCTCGACCATGATCACGTCGTTGATTCTATTCTGGTTCGGACGTTATACCGGAGCCAGCATTATCCAGGGCTTCGCGCTCACGCTTTTCATTGGTGTATCGGTCAGCATGTTCACGGCAATTGTGGTGACGCGCACATTCCTGCGGTTGCTGCTGTCACAACGCTGGATTCACAACCAATGGTGGTTCGGCGTCGAGTCGACTTCGTTGCGCCCGGGTCAGCGCGCGGTTGGAGACTGACTGAATGGATCAACGATTCCGTGATCTCTTTGGCGTTCGTATTCAAGGGATGTGTGCGTGAAACTGAACATTGTCGGCAAGCGGTATTGGTGGTTCGGACTTTCGCTTCTCGTGATTCTGCCGGGTCTCTTCTCATTGGTGACCCACGGACTGAAGCTCGGCATCGACTTCACCGGCGGCACGCTCTGGGAGATCCAGCTTGACCACAAGGTCGAGCCGGCGCAAGTCTCTGCCGTTCTCGGCAAGTACGGATACGGCGATGCGCTGGTGCAGACTTCGGCTGACAACGGCATCATCATCCGCATGAAGGAGCTCAAGGAAGGCTCCGACACCAAGGCGACCATCTCCAAGGCACTCACCGATCAGTTTGGCACGTACAAGGAGCTCACCTTCGAGTCGGTTGGACCCTCCCTAGGGGCAGCTATACGCAATCGCGCTATCGTGGCGGTCCTTCTGGCATCGATTGGCGTGCTCATTTACATTGCCTACGCCTTCCGCAACACACAGAATCCGTTTCTCTACGGCATCGCCGCCATCATCGCCATGATCCATGACGTGGCGGTGGTAATCGGTATCTTCTCAATCCTGGGTTGGGTTTCCGGCGTGGAGGTCGACTCCCTATTCGTGACGGCGTTGCTCACGGTCATCGGCTTCTCGGTGCACGACACGATCGTGGTGTTCGACCGCATTCGAGAAAATCTGAATCGTCGTGCGGGCCGTTCGTTCGAAGAGGTCGTCAACTACAGCGTGGTTCAGACGCTCGTTCGATCGCTGAACACGTCGCTGACCGTCGTTTTCACCCTGATCGCCCTGTATCTCTTCGGAGGTGAATCGACCCACTGGTTCGTCTTCGCGCTCTTGATCGGAATCGTCAGTGGCACGTACTCCTCAATCTTCAACGCGAGTCAAGTCCTGGTCGTCTGGGAGAACCGAGAAGTGCATCGCTTCTTCTCTCGGCTTCGTGGCGGCCTTCAGCGACAAGCTACTACGTGACGCACGATTCGTCCGGGAGCATGAATGAGTGATCGACATCGGATTGGCGTCATTGGCGGCGGAATCGCGGGATTGACCGCCGCCTATCGTTTTGCCGCCGCCGGGCATGACGTCATACTTTGGGAACGCGCGGAGCGGATCGGCGGCCAAGCTGCTGCCTTTCCGGTGCTTGATACGGCGCTAGAGTACTTCTACCACCACCTGTTCACCAGCGATCACGCCATCGCGGAGTTGATCGAAGAACTGGGGATATCTGACCACTTAATATGGCCGACGTCGAAGGTTGGGTTCTTTCAGGACGGTCGCATCTATCCGTTGTCCAGTGCGACAGACTTGCTCAAGCTCGACTTCATCCCGCTGATCGATCGAATCCGTATCGGCGTCATCACGCTCTATCTACAGAAGACGAAGTCGTGGAAGAAATTCGAGCGCGTCACAACCGCGAGCTGGCTGCGTCGAGCCGTTGGCGACCGCGCCTTCGACCGTGTCTGGGGCGCGCAGCTCAAGGCCAAATTCGGCGCGCGCTACGATGAAGTCGCCATGGTCTGGTTCTGGAACAAAGTCTTTTTGCGGACGCAGTCGCGCCGTTCACCTCTCGAGAAGGAACACCTGGGCTATATTTTGGGGAGCTTCAACGTGCTGATCGATCGCCTTGGCGAGGCGATTGGCGAACAAGGGGGCGTAATCAGAGCCGGCGTCGGAACGGACGCATTGACTCGCACGGACGACGGCTGGGTGGTGAAGACAACCGAGGGCGAGTCTGTCGAACGGGACATTATTGTAGCGACGGTTCCATCGCCGATCCTATTACGGCTCGTCCCAGACCTGCCGGAAGACTATCGACGCAAGCTCACCGGAGCGATATACCAGGCCGCAATCACCGTGATCCTACAATCACGTCATCCACTATCGGAGATCTACTGGCTCAACATTGGGGACCCGTCCGTTCCGTTCACTGGTGTCATCGAGCACACGAACTTGATCAGCCCCGAGCACTATGATGGCTGGCACCTGATCTACGCTGGCAAATACGTCGATCAGGATCACCCGTACCTAAGCATGTCTGACGAGGACCTGTTCGAGGAATACATCCCGTATCTCAAGCGAATCAATCCAGATTTTGACCGAAGCTGGGTCGAGAACTACTGGGTCTTTCGAGAACGTGCGGCGCAGCCAATCATCACCTTGCATTACTCCGATCGCATCCCCAGCCTGCGGACGCCTTTTCCTGGACTGTACCTGGCAAATACATCGCAGATCTACCCTGAAGATCGTGGCACGAACTACAGCGTGCGACTCGGAAACGACATCGCAAAGCTTGTCGAAAGCGACGTATCAGACAAAGCCGGATCCCCCTCCGACAGCTGACGTTTTCACGCTACCGCTCGTGATTGTCCGTGGAAACAACGCGGTGGTATAGTGGTGCTTGGCCTCGCATGCGCCCGTAGCTCAGTGGATAGAGTGTTTGCCTCCGGAGCAAAAGGTCGCAGGTTCGAATCCTGCCGGGCGTACCCATTCAGTCAGCAGGTTCTTCCTCCTCAACTACCTCGGCGACGTCCCAGGAATCCATGCACGGGACGTCGTGCATTTCGCACCTTCAGAAGCTGACTCACAGGACTACGCAGGCAGTTGATTCAGGACGTGGATCGCCCAATCCACCGCGAACGGCTAGCAATTGACCGTGGTCTTTTTCCGCACCGATGGGACCAGGTCCGGAATCGTATGTGTTGACAATATGGGGCGGTCTTCGATGAAGTTAATCTTCGGAGGCATTTTCGGTACGCACCGAGCCAAGGGGCTCATCGACGTGCCACTCCGCATGCTGGAGTTCGCGCCGCCGTCTCCGCATCCGAACAAGGCGCATCCAGAAAGCGGCTGGCCCGGCCACGAGGACCGCGACTCCCGCCAACCAAAGCACGTGACCGGCAAGTACGAAGATTACGGCGTCCCACGACGACGTGAGCCACAAAATAATGATCAAGGTCCAGACTTTGAACCCGATCAGGATTCCGGCGTAGGCGTAGAGTCCGCTCCGCTCCCTTTCTTCCATAACTAAAGTCTACCCTGTTCCAAAGCATCTCCCAAGAGCCGGCGCACAGGTTCGCCCCAACGTCAATTGCAGGCGTTTGGATGCCGACAGGCCTAGACATGTGTGTACGTACACTATATACTTACACCATCCGAGCCGGCTGAATCACGGAAAATCTCGACTCGGGTGCGCCGCTAGACCGTCCATAGTAAAATCGCTAGGAGCGAGTAAACGATGAGTGCCAAGCCAATTCCAGCATTCTGGCGTGGAGCAATGAGCTCATTTGGCAACAGCGTATGGCGACCAGGGAGTCTCTCAGACTGGCTCGCCCGCACATGGAAATGGCGACCATCGTTGCTAGCCGAGTGGCGCAGTGGGATTCTTTCGTTCAGCCGGCACACTGAAGTCGGCCGTCAAATTGAGATCGACCAACCCGCCAACGCGCCTTCAACTGAACAGACTCGAGCGGGAGGAATGCTCATGATGTTCCGTAAGGACAACAATCCGCGGAGCGACTCATTTCAACGGCAGGTAACGAGTTTGCGCAAGCAGGCGCAGACGGATGAAGATCTGGGGACCGACGAGTATCGCTACGACGAACCTCAGGACACGTCACAGTTCGCCACCGCGACACCATCTCTGCGAGAAGAAGAGTTCGCTTCGAGCCGTTCATCGGCTGAGGATCTCACGCAGACGCAGTCGCTATCCCAGTCGCAGCCTGCCTACCGGGCGAGCTGGCAGACTTCGGACGCCGCGACGAGCGTTGTCTCGTCCAATTCGAATTGGAATGGTGTTCTCCGAACGGAAGGCTCCATCAATGTGCACGGCCGCGCTGAAGGCGAGCTCCACGCCGCCAATGACGTGTTCGTCGCTGAGGGAGCCGAGGTCGACGCTCACATCTTTGCCGACAACGTCGTAGTCGCTGGAACAGTGCGCGGCAAGGTCGAGGCACGAGGTCGACTCGAGCTTCTCGCGCAGGGACACGTCTCTGGCGATGTCAAAGCGCCAAGATTGATCGTGCACGAAGGTGCACAGCTCTCCGGACAGCTCAAGATGGAGTCCGGAGGAACAACGACCGCCTATTCGACGGACGCGGGGACAACGACAGGGAGACGATCCTCGCGGTAGGCTGTTCTGACAGCATTGTGGAGGGACGCAGATGTCGTTTCGACCGTCGGGTCCAAGTGGCTCGTATGGTGAGAGTTCGGCTCAGTCAACCGAGGCCTATAGCCTGGTGGACCGCCACTCGAACGTGGAGGGCACCTTCACGACCGATCGTGACCTGCGTATCGAAGGCGTCCTACGTGGCAATGTGAAATGTCAGGGCTTACTCTACATCGCCGAAGGCGCGGATATTGACGCGTCGGTCGAGGCATCGAGCATCGCGGTTGCCGGACAGTTACGAGGGACGGTCACGTGTCGTGGCAAGCTCCAACTCATGCCGACCGGTCGTGTCTTCGCCACCGTGGTAACTGAGAGTCTGGTCATCAATGAAGGCGCAATCCTCGAAGGGGAGCTTCGCATGGAGGCTCCATCACCAATGACGGGGACGACGTCATCAACAACCGAATCAAATGAAAACGGACAAGGTGCGTTGCGCAGATTCGGGTCTGATGAAGACGAATCGCTTTCAGGTACGCGGACGCGTAAAGAGTCGGACGAATAGTCCTCAACGACACATTAACTTTGGGTTCCCCCATAGCCAGCCCCAGCGGACTGCGTGCTATAATGGCGGCGACGGCTGGGGCAAAAACGAGTCGCGTGTTCCGGCAAGGGACTGACAACTAGTCCCAGGTCTGCTGTGCGCTCTGACGATCTCAGCCTCTTCCCCGATGATCAGAACGCGGCAGAGAGGGAACTGCGTGACTGTCCGCAAGTGTAGTACGTGTAAGCACTACGAGCCGGCTCCCATCTGGCGGAAGGGATGGTGCCGGAACCCGCTTCTTTACTCGCCCCAACAAAGCCACCTCGTCGGCGAGGACGATCTGGATTGCGACCGTGGTATGGGCAACTACTGGGAGCCGATCGAGGGTCCCACAGTTGGAGCCTCCGCGAGAAATGCGCAAGCCACTGAAGAGCGTCCAGAACAGCGAGCGCGGGGTTCCCAGCCCGATGATCTGTCGCTTTCAGCGATGAGTAGCAGTCCTGGTCCCCGGGCCACCACGAGTCGGACGACTGACGACCGAGGAGGTGAAATGAACCAGTACCCACCGTCGGGCCCTCGCCGAGATGCTGATGATTTCGATGATGACGAGGATACCGGTCGACCTCCCGGCTCGCCGTCCGACCCCAACCATCCAGGTGGCAACGACCGCCAATTTACCTACTATCCCGAAGAGCGTTACTGGACCGATTATTTACGCATTGCGGCACCGGTACTGGGTGTCATAGTCCTCCTTGGGCTTGCATGGTTTTGGTTGAGCCACTTGATCGGAGGGGGCAACAGCGCTGCAACTACTCCTCAATCCACGGCGACCTCAACTAGTCAGGTGATCTTAGGCAGCCCCAGCGCAACGTCAATTACTGGGTCGCCCGCCGTCGTTGCGACCGCGACGAAGACCACAACCGCCGGAACGGCGACCACTGGTACGTCCGGGACGATTCAATCTGGCGGCGCGGCGGTCGTGGCGAACACCGGTGGCACCGGAGTGAACATGCGCGACGCGCCCACAACCGGCGGGAATGTGGTTGACCAGTTGTCGGATGGCACGGCCGTCACGATTACCGGTGATTCGATCGATGCCGATGGCTATACGTGGTGGCCGGTCAAGACGGACAGCGGAGCGACCGGGTATATCGTCGCGGATTATCTAGAGCCATCGTCCTGACGCCAAAAATAGGCCTATGCTATACTGATTCGTGGCCGCACACGTGGCCAAATTTCCACGTGCCCGGACTGATCCTGGTGTGCCGTTCAAGTCACGGTCCTGGATTGGGGTGAACGGCACGGTCGATTAAACACCAGGAAGGACACGTCTTTGGTCACTATCACCGAGACCGAAGCTACTCGCGTAACAATGAAGGCGCTCCTCGAAGCGGGCGTGCACTTTGGGCATCAGACGAAGCGCTGGAATCCCAAAATGCGGCCCTACATCTTCTCCGATCGTCACGGTATTCACGTTATCGATCTGCAGCAGACCGCCCGTCTTCTTCAAGAGGCTCAAGATTTCGCACGCGAAATCGCCGTGAACGGCGGTCGCATCGTTTTCGTCGGCACGAAGAAACAGGCGCAAGACACGATGCGGAACGAGGCCGGTCGCTGCGGAATGCCATTTGTGGACCGGCGCTGGCTGGGCGGCACGCTCACCAACTTCGTGACGATTCGATCCCGCCTGCGCTACTTGCGTGAACTCGAGCGGCGCGTATACGGCGGCGAGATCGACAATCTCCCGAAACAGGAGCAGGTCAAGACGCATCGAGAGCTCGAGAAGCTGCAGGAATCGCTCGGTGGTTTGCGTGACCTCACTCAGCTTCCGGCGGCGGTATACATCGTCGACCCAAAGCGTGAGACAATCGCGGTGGCAGAAGCTCGACGGCTCGGAGTCCCGATCATCGCCATGGTCGACACCAATTGTGACCCAGACCTCGTAGATTACGTAATTCCGGCGAATGACGATGCGATTCGCTCCGTACGCTTGGTCACGTCCCGTATAGCGGACGCGATCGTTGAGGGACGCACTGAGGCCGAGAGCACCATGGCCAGCGAAGCGGGCGTCGGCGAAAATGCCGATGACTCATCCTACGAATTCACTGACGAAGGCGAGAACGAGGAAGACGAAGAGGGCGAAGACTCGGGCTCCAAACCTCGAACCGCCCCTCGCCGCTAGGTATTGACGATCATCGTTCGGGGCCGGCTCAACCGCCGGCCTCAGCATATCTCTCATAACTGACACTGAGGGAGGAAACGTGCAAATCACCACGCAGATGGTGAAGGATCTTCGTGAGCAAACGGGCGCCGGTATCATGGACGCCAAACGCGCGCTCGAGTCCGCTGACGGAGATTTCAACAAAGCGACTCAGATTCTTCAGCAACAGGGACTGAAACGCGCTGAGCGCAAGTCCGACAGAGACGCTTCTGAAGGGCTGGTTTGGTCGTACATTCACGGCGGGCAGCCTGGTCAGAACGGTGGGCGCATCGGCACGCTCGTCGAAGTCAACTGCGAAACTGACTTCGTCGCACGCACGGAGGACTTTCGATCGCTCGTCCGTGACATCGCCATGCAGGTCGCGGCATCTAACCCTCGATACGTCACCGAAGCCGACATCCCGGAAGGCGATCTTGCGGCAGGGGCGGAGGAGTTTGGCGATCGGGAGAAGTTCATCGAGCAAGTTGCGCTTCTCGCTCAGCCATTCATCAAGGAGCCGAAACGCAATATAGAGGACCTGATCAAAGAGCAAATTGGCAAGCTTGGTGAGAATATCGTCGTGCGGCGCTTCGTGCGTTTCGAACTTGGTGCAAGCGATGAGGATTCATCTGAGGAGTCGTAGGATTGTGTCAGTGATCGGTGAAGATAGCCAGACCGATCGACGTGAGCTGCGGTATTCGCGTGTCGTCCTGAAGCTTTCAGGTGAGGCGCTGATGGGGCAGTTCGGATACGGTGTCGATCCCGTGGTGGTCACCGCGCTCGCGGAAGAGATTTCGAGAGTTGTAGCGGAGGGCGTCGAGGTCGCGATCGTCGTTGGAGGTGGCAACATCTGGCGTGGCTTGGCCGCGAGCTCACGGGGGATGGATCGTGCCACGGCCGATTACATGGGCATGCTGGCGACGGTCATCAACGCCCTGGCGCTCCAGGACGCGCTCGAGAACCAGGGTGTGCAGACCAGAGTCCAAACTGCGGTCGAAATGCACCAGGTCGCCGAACCGTATATCCGGAGGAGAGCCATACGCCACATGGAAAAGGGCCGAGTGGTCATCCTCGCTGGCGGCACCGGCAACCCATATTTCACGACCGACACTGCGGCCGCTCTCCGTGCACTTGAGATTGGCGCGGAAGTCATCCTGATGGGTAAGAATCACGTTGACGGCGTCTACGACGACGACCCGAAACTGAATCCCGACGCGAACCTGTTCAAGACGGTCTCCCATCAGGAAGCACTTGAACGTAACCTGCGAGTGATGGACCAGTCGGCCCTGGCGCTGTGCCGGGAAAACAACCTGCCAATCGTGGTCTTCGATTTGTTGAGTCCCGGCAATATTGAGCGGGCAGCGCTTGGCGAAGACGTTGGAACGCTCGTATCTTAAGGCGCCCGGCCGCTCTCGGCGGGAGCGCTGAGCAACATCGGGTGACGAGCGACAACGAGGAGGGACGACCCATGACTGATGACATTCTCCTCGACGCGGAAGATCGTATGGAAAAGACGATTGTCGCGCTCAGGCGGGAACTCTCCGGCATCCGAACCGGGCGTGCCGCCCCGGGTCTGATCGAGCATCTCGACGTTGAATACTACGGAACACCAACCCCTCTCAATCAGCTGGCAGGTATCAGTGCCCCTGAACCACGTCTTCTGGTTGTACAGCCGTGGGACCGCGGGTCACTCGGAATTATCGAAAAGGCGATTCGCAGCTCGGATCTCGGATTGAACCCCACCAATGATGGTCAGCTCATTCGAATCGCCATTCCAGCGCTAACCGAGGAACGACGTAGATCGCTCGTGCGTGTAGTGCGCGCTAAAGTCGAGGAAGACCGCGTCGCCCTTCGCAACATTCGCCGCGATGCCGTGGCACAGATCAAAGACCTAATGAAGGACAAGCAAATCGGCGAAGACGACGAGCGACGCGGCGAGCAACAAATTCAGGATCTCACCGACCGCTTTGTCAGCGAGGCTGACACGATTGGAAAGCAAAAAGAGGATGAAGTCCTCGAAGTCTGATCGCCCAGAGTCAGTATCTGAGTCCCAAGACGACACACCGACTTCGGCAGCCGACAACGGCTCGAAAGGCGGATCACGGCGAGTTCCGCGTCACGTGGCCATCATCATGGACGGCAATGGGCGGTGGGCCACAAAGCGTGGGCTACCGCGCATCGCGGGCCATGAGGCCGGAACCGAGAACATCCGCCGAATTACGAACAAGGCAGGTGAGATCGGGATCGGCTATCTCACGCTTTGGGCCTTTTCGACCGAAAACTGGCGACGACCGCGTGACGAGGTCGAGGGCATACTTCGAATTCTCGCCGCTGCAATCAGCAGCGAGACCGAAGAGCTGAACAGTCGCGGAGCTCAGCTTCGCCATATTGGGAGTCTCGAAGGTCTCGAGCCAGAGCTCCAGGACGCCATCAAAGATTCGATCGCGCTCACCCAGAATAATGAACGCATCGTCCTAACGCTCGCCTTCAATTACGGTGGACGCGCAGAGCTCATTCACGCCATTCGTCGCATCATTGATGATGGCGTCCCCTCTGAGGACGTCAGCGAAGATCTGATCGGCCAATATCTCTACACACACGACATGCCTGATCCTGACCTCATCATTCGCACGTCCGGTGAGTACCGAACGAGCAACTTTCTCCTGTGGCAGGCAGCGTACGCTGAGTACTTCTTCACCCCCGTCCTGTGGCCGGACTTCGGACCGTCTGACCTCGAGGAAGCCGTCAACGAGTACCGAAACCGCGATCGCCGCTTCGGGGGAATCAAACCGGCCGCCCCGGGCCGGACTTCCAGCTGAACGGAGGTCCCGCGAAGCGTGTTGCGACAACGATCAATCAGCGCCATCGGGATCGTGCTGTTCGCTGCCATACCGGCATTCCTGGGGAGCTACCTCTTCGCTGCAGCGATGCTTTTCGTCGTGCTTATCGGCATCCAGGAAATGACAACCGTCTTCCAGATGGCGGGGCACAAGCCGTTCAGACGAACAGGACTCGCGCTCGGCGCGCTGTTCCTGATCATCGCCGCATTCACGTCGCCAGATGAGTCGTTCAGTTGGCTCATGATCGTGGCGCTTCTGTGCGCGTCGGCGATGATGCTCGCCCGTGAGAGTCAAATTGGACTCCTCATTGACTGGGCTCTAACGTTGACGACCATCGTCTACGTGGCCATGCCGCTCTTTTTCGCGGTCGCATTGAGAAACCTCGGCGGCGATTCCACACAATCGTGGACGAATACGGTGGCGGGGTGGCTCAACTCGCCAGGGGAGGGACTTGCCTGGGTTGGCATCGTCTTTACCGTTACCTGGCTCAATGACACGGCCGCATATTTGTTCGGGCGCCAGTTTGGCAAGACCAAACTCGTCCCTCGACTGAGCCCGGGAAAGACTCGCGTTGGCGCGGTAAGCGGATTGGCTGTGGGCACTGGGGTCGGTGCAGTTGCAGCGTGGCTCTTTGGTGCACCGATCAGCGTGGGGTTTGCCTGCGCATTTGGATTCATCCTCGCCGTCGCCGCTCAGGTCGGCGATCTGGCGGAGTCGGCGATCAAACGCAGTCTCAACGTGAAGGACATGGGCGAACTCATCCCCGGCCATGGGGGTATGCTTGATCGCATCGACGCTCTGCTTTTCACGTTTCCGACGACATACGTGTTGGTTCAGCTTATTCAACGAATCGGATGGATGTGACGCGCAAGCTTGCTGTTCTTGGCAGTACGGGATCGATCGGGCGGCAAACGCTCGACGTCGTGTCGCAGATGCCGGAACAGTTCGAGATTGTGGCGCTCGCCGCCGGAAACAATCATCAGGTCCTCATCGATCAGATCGCGGAATTCCGCCCGAGATTCGTCTCCTGCGAGTGCCCGATCGACACCTCTCTGTTTCCAGACGTTGAATTCTCATCTGGTATCCCCGGACTAATTGCTGCGGCCACGATACCCGAAGTGGAGCTAGTAGTCATCGCGACCTCCGGCCACGCCGCGATCCTGCCGACGCTGCAAGCTATTGAAGAGGGCAAGACCATCGCTCTTGCCAACAAAGAGGTCATCGTCTGCGCCGGGAGCGTGATCATCCCCGAAGCGCGACGACGAGGCGTGGAAATTCGGCCGGTCGATAGTGAGCACAGCGCCATTTGGCAGTGCATGCACGCTCCCCGCATGTCGGACGAGATCGAACGTGTGACACTCACCGCATCAGGCGGTCCGTTCCTCGACCTCCCAATGGAGAAACTCCGGTACGTCTCCGTGGAACAGGCTCTTCGTCACCCGAACTGGAATATGGGAAGCAAGATTACGATCGACTCCGCAACGTTGATGAACAAGGGGCTCGAAGTGATCGAGGCACATTGGCTTTTCGATATTCCTTATTCGAAGATCGACGTCGTGATTCATCCTCAGAGCATCGTGCATTCGCTTGTCAACTTTATCGATGGATCTGTGCTCGCTCAGCTGAGTGTTCACGACATGCGTGTCCCCATTCAGCATGCCCTCACCTATCCGCAGAGACTTCCCGCGCCACAGCATTCTTTGGACATCGCTCAGCTGGGATCGCTTGACTTTCGTTCTCCCGATGAAGTGCGATTTCCGGCACTGCGTATGGCTCGAGAGGCAGGCGAAACCGGCGGGACTTACCCCACTGTGTTGAGCGGAGCAGACGAGATCGCAGTGGCAGCGTTTATGTCAGGTAAGATCAGTTTCACGAAAATTCCGGAGGTGGTTGATGAGGCGCTCCACCGGCACGTCGCGCCGAGCGGAGAGATCGATCTCGATCGCATTGCCGACGCCGATAGTTGGACCCGACGAGAAACCCACCGCATCATTCGGGATCTAATCAACTAGCGCTCTCTGCACACAGGGTCTACATCTCGCGCGCGAGCGCGAATCCATCAACCCGTCCGGCCCCAGCAATTATCAGCGTGCTCGCGGCGGCGACCATCGTCGCACCGGTCGTCAGAACATCATCGATCAACAGAATATGCTCGCCCGAGAGAGACTCTGCTGTCCACGCAAATGCTCCGCGCATGTTGTCGCGGCGTTCTACTTCACCGCGACCAACCTGTGACGGCGTGTCGACACGGCGTGACAAACCTGATTGCCGAGGCAGTTCGATGCGTTTGGCGAATTGGCGCGAGAGTAGCTCTGCCTGATCGAAGCCCCGCTGTCGCCTGCGACGAGGATGCAGCGGCACGAACGCGATCGTGTCCCATCTCGGCGCTTCCACGAACTCAGGTCGAAAAATACCATGAAACATAAGCTCCGACAGAGAAGCGGCGCGAGCGAATTCTCCCTGGTATTTGAATCGATGAATAGAGTCTCGGATGGGTCCATCGAACGCGAATGCAGCCCGAAGTGACCCAATCTTATGTGGCCAGTTGGAGCATGAGTCACATGACATTCGCGGTTCGCCGGTTGGCCGGCCGCAACGATGACAAATTGGCCTCGGAACCGGGGTGACATAGCTGCGGCACCGATCGCATAGCCATGTGCCACGTTTACGACAACCGCCACAGATTGGTGGAAAGATGACATCTTCGAGGAGAGCAGCCGCGCGCCGAATTTGTTGGATCCCGAATTCCCTTCGAGGCCGTTGTCCGTTACACGGACTGCAACTGGATTCGGTCGCCCTGCTCAGTGCCTGTAGAGCGGATAGTGCCGGGTGGGAGCTCGATGACGTACTTACCATGGACGAAGAGAGGACCGAATCGCCATGGCTTCATCGCTTCATCGGCTCGGTTGATCGTGCCATCCTTGTCGACATAGAGCACATCGATCGGAAACCGCATCCACATTGTATGGATCGATGCACATGGGTCAATAACTAATCCGGTTCCGTCGGGAAGTTTGGAACGAAACATCAAGCCAATCCCGCGTTTCCAAAACGAGCGAGCCACCTCGACGCTTTCACCCAGCGCAGTCTGCTTGCTCTCGTTCATGACCCGAACGACCGGCCCCGGCTTCGGCACATTATCAGTCACCACTCGTCTCTCCCTTTGACGTTCAGCAATCGAGGCTTCTTTCCCAGCCCGTACACCTTGATACAGCTTTAGGGCTACTATTTGAACGCTTTCAGCACCTGCGGAATAGCTGGACCGAGAATCACGATGTAGATCGATGGGAAGATCAAGAAAATCATTGGAAACAGCATCTTCAGCGGTGCTTTTTGGGCCTTCTCTTCCGCGCGTTGTCGCCGTTTTTGTCGCATTTGTTTGGACTGAATGCGGAGCACCTGGCTTATGCTGACACCCAATTGGTCCGCCTGAATGACGGCAGAGATGAACGTGTTGAGATCTTCGACGTTGACTCGATTGGCCAGTTCTCGCATCGCGTCACGTCGCGACGATCCCATGCGAATTTCTGACAACATACGACCGAGCTCGCGAGTCAAGGCGTTATCCCATTTCTCGACAACACGGGCCAGCGCTGGGTCAAAGCCAAGACCTGCTTCGACACTGATGGTGAGCAAATCAATAGCGTCCGGCAATCCGCGTGTGATCTCGGTCTTACGCCGCTTACCTCGTGAACTCAACCATGTGCCAGGCATCGCATAACCCAGCACCGCGACCACCAACGGGAGGCCAGCCTTGAGCAGCAGGCCACCGGATGCCGTCACCATCAGTAGGAACAGGAGCGATCCAAAGCTGACGGAGAGCAGGACTCGCAGACCCGTAAACTCCGTCGGGCCAAGTCCCTTGGGTGCTCCCGCCTCAAGCAACTGTTGACGCAATCGAGCGGAATTCTGGCTCGGAGCGAATCTCCCCACCATCTTCGAAAGGTTCGCCAGCGCTGGGAGCAATACACGATCCTGGAATGGGAGCTGAAGTTCCACTTCCTCCAGTGACGGCATCCGGTTGCCGAACTGCGCTAGTCTTTCTTCGATGACGATGGCTTTGTCCGGTCGTCGCAATCCAACGAAAATCGCGGCAATCGCGAGGACCACTGTGACGATTATGACAACTAGAAACAGAGGACTCACGACCAGTTCCTCACTGACGATACCCGTCTAAACTTCAATTCGAACGATCTTCCGCATGACCATGAACCCGATGGCGATCAGGATGAGTCCGGTGATAGGAAGACAGACCCACGGGAATACAAACAGCGCCGAAACGTATGACGGATTTATGATAAACATAAACGCGGCAAGTCCAATTGGCAACGCGCTGATGATATAGCCCGAAAGACTTCCCTGTGCGGTCAAGACTTTGATCTCGCCCTTGATGCGAACGCGCTCTCGAATCGTCTCGCCGATGACGTCAAGGATCTGAGCCAGATTGCCACCTACTTCACGTTGGATATCAATCGCCGTCACCAAAAGATCGAGATCCTCGCTGGTGATCCGCCTAAGAAGATGATCCATCGCTTCGTGCGCCGAGATGCCGAGGCCCACTTCCCGTACGACACGAGTAAACTCCTCGTTCATTGGCGGAGACGACTCGCGGGATACGAGCTCCATGGTTTGCATGAGGCTATAGCCAGCGCGGAGGGAGTTCGCCATCAGCGTAATCGCGTCTCCCAACTGGTTCACAAAATCGGTGGTTCGCTTCTTCGCTCGATGCCCCATGTAGAAATGCGGCAGCATCCAACCGATGGCAGCCGTGAACAGTGCCACCAGGATGCCGATGATGGGATTCGAGAGACCTCGTCCGAGCACGAACCCGATCAACGCCGTGCCGGCCGCCGAACCGATACGAAGGACGACAAACTCGCCAACTGTCATACGGAAATTGGCCCGAGCGAGCAACGCCGCAACTCCCGCGCCGAATGTGCTTCCCTCGACCGCACGATCCATCGCCTTCGCGACTGGACCCGGCGATCGAATCGAAGTCGGGGAGTCGGTCGGCAATTGCTCAATGGAGCCGAACCGCTGCAGTCGTTCCTCGAGTTCGGGCGTCGCGGCGCGCTCCCGCCAGTTTGCCAATCCGAACCCGGTCAACCCAATAGCTCCGGCCAGTACGAGCAACGCTATGCTCAGCATTGCGATCTCCAGATCTGCCGACGCCGCGGCGGTGAACCTCGGCGATTAGAACAGACGGTCATAACCAGCACCGAAAATAGTCGGCGGCAGGAAGATGTTGGCCTGCTCGAACTTCTCAACGAACTTCGGTCGAATACCCGTTGGTTTCATGCGGCCAACGATCTTGCCGTTCTCCATGCCTGTCTGCTCGAAGATGAAAACATCCTGGAGGACGATGACGTCACCTTCCATGCCTTGCACTTCGGTGACGGCGACGACGCGACGAGTGCCGTCTTTGAGACGGGCCTGCTGAATGATCAGATCGACAGCAGCAGAAATCTGTTCGCGAATGGCTCGCACCGGCAACTCGACGCCCGCCATCAAACACATCGTTTCAAGACGGGAGAGCGCGTCACGCGGCGTGTTGGCGTGGGCCGTGGTCATCGAACCATCGTGGCCGGTATTCATTGCCTGGAGCATGTCCAGCGCTTCGCCAGAACGGCACTCACCAACGACGATCCGATCGGGGCGCATGCGAAGGGAGTTGACTACCAAATCTCGAATGGTGATCTCGCCGCGTCCTTCAATATTGGATGGGCGCGACTCGAGCGTGACTACGTGATCCTGACGGAGTTGAAGTTCCGCCGCGTTCTCGATGGTGATGATTCGCTCGTCATCCGGAATGAATGATGAGAGGACGTTCAATGTCGTCGTCTTACCAGACCCAGTACCGCCAGAGACCACGATGTTCAGTCGCGCTTCGACGCATGCCTTGAGGAACGTCACCATTTCACGGCTGACCGTTCCAAACCGAATCAGATCTTCCGAGGTCAACGGATCCTTGGCGAATTTACGGATGGTCAGAGTCGGGCCGACGAGCGAGATAGGCGGGATAACCGCGTTGATACGCGAACCGTCAGGAAGACGAGCGTCGACCATCGGCGAACTCTCATCAATGCGCCGGCCGAGCGGCGACACGATACGGTCGATTACGCGCATAACGTGATCGTCGTCCTGGAACCCGACATCACTCAAGACGAGCTTTCCGGCCCGCTCGACGTAGACCTGCCTCGGTCCGTTGACCATGATTTCTGAAACGGAATCGTCCTTCAGCAGTGGCTCGATAGGACCGTACCCCAGAATCTCGGCCGAAATCGCTTCGTAGAGGCGCAGTCGCTCGACACGCGTCAGCACGATGTTCTCGGCCTCGAGAACCGACTGGAAGGTTTCCTCGACGGTGCGCCGTACCTCTTCATGATTGGCGAGGTCCATGCGCGGGTCGAGTTCGGAGATTAGCCGATTCTGGACACGCGTCTTGAGCTCGTTGAACGAGTCGGTGCGCGGCGTCCCCGCTGCGGCGTTCGCGATAGCCGGGCGTCGCAGCGCGCCGAGCTCAGACGTGGTTCCGCGCGGCGTTCCGGTGCCAGGTGGATTCTCCGTCGATCCAAGCCTAGACGTCGTGCGTGCTGCCGGCGGGGCGGCAGGCTGTCCCTCTTGCGAGGGCTCCTCGGGAACAGTCCCGAGCCGTTTCAGCAAAGACATGGTTTTCGCCCTCCAAGATCCTTCAGCGAGCGCGGCGACGGAACTCTCATGTCATCGCCTGAACCCGGCTGCGACGTTCCCCGTAACCACCACATTCCAAACGATTTGATTCGCGGCGACATTGACGACTCTTGCCTATCCATGGCCCAAAGCAGTGCGCAATCGGAAGACGAGACTGCCGGATCGCTTCGACCCAGCCGCGACGACTTCGTGCTCCTCAAGATCTTCATGAACCAACATCGAACAGAGTCGGTTGATCTCCATTGTCAAGCGATGATCAGGCTGGCTGCCAACGAGCGGAGATCCTTCGTTGATACTTCGAAGCACGGCCTGATGGTCTTCAGGAATCTTGTATTCCACGTCTCGCTTCAGGTTCTCCGAAATGTCCGTTACAGGAATCCCCGAATAATTGTTGAAGCGGTTGAGTACGAGCGTGATTTTGTCGTCCGGGTAGCCAAGCAATTCCGAGATCTCGAGGAATTGTCGAGTATCCTTAATTGCCGTCATTTCCATCGTCAGCAACAGGAGCAGCTTGTCAGACTGATCCATAAGCGCCAGCATCGTGTCGTCGAATCCCGGGCGTGTGTCGATAACCACGTAGTCGGATGTCTTCGACAGGACCGCCACCGCCGCTCGCAGGTGCTCTGGTGACACGGTTTCAGACTCCTGTGGAGTCGAAGGTGCCAGGAGCAGACGCACTCCTGATGAGTGCGTGACGAGCACATCGTCGAGCAACTCACGATCGAGCAGATGTGGTTGCACGGCGATATCGCTGAATGTCTTGCTCTTCACGACGTTCATCATCACACCGACGTCGCCGAAGTTCAGTGATGCATCGATGAGCGCAACGCGCTTGTTAGTCAGCTGTCGGATCGCGATTGCCAAATTGGTGGCGATGACGGACCGTCCGACCCCGCCTTTGTTGCTGACCACTGCGAAGACCTTCGATGCGCCGCTGTCCACTGGTCTCGGACCAGTCCCATTCGTCGAGGGAGCGGCAACCGGACGTTGAACCTGCTGTGCCAATCGTGAAACGTGGCGAACCGCAGTGATGAGCTCCTCGAGGCTGAACGGCTTCGACAGGAACTCCCGCGCTCCGGCCAGCATCGCTCTGCGAAGCAGATCGGGCTCGTCTTCGACCGACATCATGATGACACCGGCCGATGGCAGACGTGAGGTGATCTCCGTTGTCGCCGTGATGCCATCCATGTCGGGCATGTTGATGTCCATCAGAACGACGTCCGGGAGCAGCTTCAGTGCGAGGTCAATTCCCTCTTGGCCACGAGCTGCTTTTCCGATCACCTCAATATCGGATTCAAATCGCAGGAGTTTTTCGACGTTGTCTCGACTCTCAGGTACATCGTCGACGATAAGAACCCGAATCGTCCGCACGCTCACTATTGTCCTCCGCCTGGCAGTCTAACTGTCTTCGGCGCCGGCAAACCGTAGTTGCTCATCAACTGGTCGTAGGTAACCCCGGTCGTGTCACTCGTGGCGTGATCATTCGGGGAGCGAAGCACAACCTGATACTTGCCCGAGTTATCCTGTAGGAACTTGATCAGTTCGGCCTGTTGTGGATCAACTTCGAGCACCAACATGTCCGCGTTCGGAAGCGACGTGTCTGCGTTCGATGACGACGTCGTAGCAGTTCCCGTATCCGACGTTGCGGTGGGTTCGGCCGAACTCGGATCGTTGACTGACTGGTTTCCGGCAATGACGCGAAGAACACGAACATTCTGCAAGATAACTTTGGTGATTGGATTGCCGCTACCATCATCGGTCACCAAGAATCGAGATCCGGCTTCGCCCGGATACGGATAGTCGGTCGGTGCCGGCTGATCCGCGGTCGGAACCTGGAGTTCACCATCTTTGAACGTGTAGGTCGCGTCGCCCTGCTTGGCTTCGACGATATTGGTCGGGAGAACGCCGGTCAGGTCGACACGAACCGAATAGATAATATCGACGTAGTCGTCAGCTCGAATCAGTCCACCGAGAGCGCTGACGCGGTCTACCGGCAATGCAGCGGCCCGCTTGCCGTCAGTGAGGAGACTCGTGAGGCCCGGCGAAACGAGATTCGCCATCAGGATCTGCTGGCCTTTCACCACACTGCCGTTCGTCGCAAGGCCAACGACCTGTGACGAGTCCGCAGCGGCACCTGAGGCAGCAGAGCTCTTCTGTATCTCAACCGACTTGATGTCATCCTGTCGGATGACCGTATTAGCGGGAATATCCCTCGTTGCCTGGATGACAGTAATCGTTACCGTCTGGTCCGCGGCTGGCGTCGGCTTCTTGTCACCGCCTCCGGAAAAAGACATGACAGCAAGCAAGACGGCCACAAGGGCGAGCCCGACTCCCAATAGGATGAAGAGGCGACCACCCCTACGCATCTACGAGTCCTCTCTGGCGCAGCTTCGACGTGCCAAACCACCGCACTTCGGCGGCTGAAAGCGTTACAATCCAACAAAGATCGTGTATCGCTTCCACAGAAAGTCTAGGAATCGACCACCGGGCTCACCATAGTACGTTGGTAACGAGCACGTCCCCCCACAGTACCGCGCCGCCGGGGAGTCGCTGATTTCATTGATGATCTAGGTTGGACGTTCTCGCGTATGACTGCACATGAAATTCAAGAGCTTCTCTATGGACATGATCCGGATGAACGCATCGTAGCGATCGAATATGCGCGCAATGGCACGATGGAGCTCTTTCGGCGTTCGGCGGAAGGTGCAGTTGTTCCGGAGTTAATCCCGTTCAAGCCGTGGTTCGTCACCACGGAGGACGGGGCGAAATCCGCAAGAAACGCCTCGATGGCAGATCTCGCCGGGGACCTTCCGCTCAACCACCGGCTGACCTTCTCGTCCTGGTCCGCATATCGAGACGATCTCGAGCGAGTCGTGAACGAAAAGCAGGCAGCACATCGCTTCAACCAACCGACAGATCAGTTCCTGATCGAGACAGGAAAAACTCTCTTCAAGGGGATGTCGTTTGACGATCTCGTACGCATGCAGATCGACATCGAAACAGTGGGGCTCGATCCATCCGACTCTGAGGCGCGTATTCTGGCAATCGCAGTGTCAACCAATCGTGGAGAATCAACGGTCATCGCGACTGGGGACATGTCTGAAGCCGAAGCGCTTCAATCGCTCAATGCCTGGATCGATCGAGTCGACCCTGACATCATAGAGGGCCACAACATCTATAACTTCGACGTGCCATATTTGACGAGTCGCGCTGCCCAGAACGGGGTCGAACTCAACTGGGGCCGAGATGGTAGCTCACCACGAGAGGCTGGAACCCGTCGGTTCAAGTCGGGTCCACGATCAATTCCGTTCCAATTCATCGCGATCTACGGCCGCCACATCATTGATACTTACCAGCAGATTCAGCGGTATGACTATTCAGGCGAGATGCAGAGCTACGGACTCAAGGAATCGGTCGATTCGTTGGGGCTCACCAAGACCGACCGCGTCTTCGTGCCTGGCCATCAGATCGCAACCGTCTGGGAGCAAGATCGCAAGCGCATCATCGCGTACGCGTTGGACGACGTCCGAGACGTCGCGCTTCTCAGCGAGCTGGCCACACCGACCGAGTTCTATCAGACGCAAATCCTCCCGCGGAGCTTTCAGCGCGTCGCCACCGGAGGGCCGGGCGAAAAAATCAACCTGCTGATGACACGTGTCTATCTTTCTGAAGGTCACAGCATGCCGCTACCGAACTCGCCTCGCGGATATCCGGGCGGATACACCGAAGTGAGACGGGTCGGCGTCTTCAAGCCGGTGGTGAAATGCGATGTCGAGAGTCTGTATCCGGCGATCATGCTCGTGGATAGAATCAAGCCAGCGAGCGACGTGTTGGACGTCTATCTGCCGCTGCTGGACGTGCTGACGACCCGACGTCTGACCGCCAAGAACGCCGCTAAGCGGACGAGTGGAGCCGAACGGGCGAGGTGGAATGGTCTGCAATCCAGCTTCAAGGTATTGATCAACTCTTTTTCGGGATATCTGGGGTATAACCGCGCCCTGTTCAACGATTTCGGCGCCGCGTCACGAATCACGATGCGCGGGCAGGACCTGATCC